>NZ_CAXIAK010000001.1:0-114307 GCF_964021665.1 uncultured Acidovorax sp. | reverse complement strand
TTCCAAATTCCCAACGAAAAAAATGCCAGTCAGCTCTTAACTGACTGGCATTGCGGTGACGGGGCTTTTTTGTGGGCAATGCAGAACGGGTACAACGCTATTAATTACATAGCTGCTTGCGCTTATTTCATAAGACTTTTTAGGCTTAAAACCCTCAAAGCCCTGCAAATAAAGCGTAATCAGCTCTCTTTTTCATAGCACTCCTGTGACTGCGCGGCCCTGAGTTTCTGGTGGGCAGCCAGGGGCGCATAGCCATGCGCCCCGGCCGCAAGCCGCCTCAGTCAGCCTGCTTGCGCAGGAACGCGGGGATTTCCAGATCGTCCATGCCACCGGACGACAGCGCGTCCACACGGGCTGCGGCCTGGGTGCGGTTGGTACGCCACACGCTGGGCACCGACATGCTGCCGTAGTCCGCCGCCTGTGCACCACCGGCCACGCCGACCGCGCTGCCCACCGCGCCCATGGCACCGGCCACAGGCATCTGGTAGGCGATGTTGTCCGTGCCGGTACGCAGGCCGCCCTGCACCACCGAGATAGGCTGGCGACGCGCGTTGGGGCGCGACAGACCCGTGGCCACCACCGTGACGCGGATCTCATCGCCCAGGCTGTCGTCGTAGGCAGCGCCGTAGATGACATGCGCGTCGGGCGAAGCGTAGGCGTTGATGGTGCTCATGGCCAGGCGCGACTCGGATAGCTTGAGGCTGCCCTTGGCGGCCGTCACCAGCACCAGCACGCCCTTGGCGCCCGAGAGGTCGATGCCTTCCAGCAGTGGGCAGGCCACGGCCTGTTCCGCGGCAATACGGGCGCGGTCAGGACCGCTGGCGGTGGCAGTGCCCATCATGGCCTTGCCGGGCTCGCCCATCACGGTGCGCACGTCTTCAAAGTCGACGTTCACATGGCCGTACTCGTTGATGATTTCGGCAATGCCGCCCACGGCGTTCTTGAGCACATCGTTGGCGTGGGCAAAGGCTTCGTCCTGGGTGATGTCGTCGCCCAGCACTTCCAGCAGCTTTTCGTTCAGCACCACGATCAGCGAATCAACGTTGGCTTCCAGCTCGGCCAGGCCGTTGTCGGCGTTTTGCATGCGACGGCCACCTTCCCAGTCGAAAGGCTTGGTCACCACGCCCACCGTGAGGATGCCCATCTCCTTGGCCACGCGAGCGATCACAGGGGCTGCGCCCGTGCCCGTGCCGCCGCCCATACCAGCAGTGATGAACAGCATGTGCGCGCCATCAATGGCGGCGCGGATGTCTTCCACGGCCGCTTCTGCGGCATCACGGCCCTTGTCGGGCTTGCTGCCAGCGCCCAGGCCGCTGCCGCCGAGCTGGATGATGCGGTGGGCCGAGCTGCGGGTCAGGGCCTGGGCGTCGGTGTTGGCGCAAACGAATTCCACGCCCTGCACGCTGCGGGCAATCATGTGCTCAACGGCGTTGCTGCCGCCACCGCCCACGCCGATCACCTTGATCTGGGTGCCCTGGTTGAATTCTTCGGCTTCGATCATTTCGATGGACATCTGGGAGCTCCTGTTTCTTTACGGGTATGGATTTGCCAATGAATGAATGGGGTCAACTTCGCGGGGGGTGAGCCTGGCGGTCCGGTACATCGCCATCGCTCACGGTGGCGCAGGTGGGGACTTTCCCGGGCGAGGGTCGTGGGGAAGTGCTGCATCAGAAATTCCCCACGATGAAGTCTTTGAAACGGCCAAACGCGGTCTTCACAGAGCCGCTCTTTTGCGCAACCTTGAAGCCGCGCAGCCGGGCCAGGCGGGCCTCTTCGAGCAGGCCCATCACGGTGGCAGCACGGGGCTGGGCCACCATGTCGGCCAGTGCGCTGGAATACTTGGGCATGCCACGGCGCACGGGCTTGAGGAAGATATCTTCGCCCAGCTCGATCATGCCGGGCATCACAGAACTGCCGCCAGTGAGAACAATGCCCGAAGACAGCACTTCTTCGTAGCCCGACTCGCGCACCACCTGCTGCACCAGCGAGAAGATTTCTTCGACACGCGGCTCGATCACACCGGCCAGCGCCTGCTTGCTGAGCATGCGCGGGCTGCGGTCGCCCAGGCCGGGCACTTCCACCTGGGCTTCGGGGTCGGCCAGCAGTTGCTTGGCATAGCCGCTTTCGACCTTGATGTCTTCGGCGTCCTTCGTGGGCGTGCGCAGCGCCATGGCGATGTCGCTGGTGATGAGGTCGCCCGCAATCGGGATCACCGCCGTGTGGCGAATGGCACCGCCGGTGAAGATGGCCACATCGGTCGTGCCTGCACCAATGTCCACCACCACCACGCCCAGTTCGCGCTCGTCATCGGTCAGCACGGCCTGGCTGCTGGCCAGGGGGTTGAGCAACAGCTGCTCCACTTCCAGACCACAGCGGCGCACGCATTTGATGATGTTCTCGGCCGCGCTCTGGGCACCGGTCACGATGTGGATCTTGGCTTCCAGGCGGATGCCGCTCATGCCGATGGGCTCTTTCACGTCTTGCCCGTCAATCACAAACTCTTGTGGCTCTACCAGCAGCAAGCGCTGATCGCTGCTGATGTTGATGGCCTTGGCCGTCTCCACCACACGCGCCACGTCGGCCGCGGTGACTTCCTTGTCCTTTACGGCCACCATGCCGCTCGAATTGAGGCCACGGATATGGCTGCCGGTGATGCCGGTGTAGACGCGCTGGATCTTGCAGTCCGCCATCAGCTCGGCTTCTTTGAGCGCCTGCTGAATGCTCTGTACCGTGGCGTCGATGTTGACCACCACACCACGCTTGAGACCATTGCTGGGTGCCACACCCAGCCCGGCCAGCTTGAGCTCGCCACTGGGCAGGACTTCGGCGACCACGGCCATGACCTTGGCTGTGCCAATGTCCAGGCCCACCACCACGTCTTTGTATTCTCTTGCCATATCAGTTTCTGCCCTTCATGGTTCTTTTCTGCTGCGCATTGCCTCTGGCGTCACCGGCGCACGGCGGGGGTTGCTTCCACCCCAGCCGTGGTGGTCACCCCCCTCAGCTTCAACGCGTAGCCCCCAACATGTCTCAAATCTGCCGACTCCAGCGCATCCACCCGTCGCTGGTATTGCGCAGCCACCTGTGCCAGCGTGCGGGCAAAGCGGCGCGTGCGCTGCAGCAGCTCTTGCTCGTCACCACCGCCCAGTTGCACCACGGCGTTGTTCGCCAGCTTGGCGCGCCAGCCGCCGCGCCCGTTCAACTCCAGCTCCTCCAGCTCCAGCCCCATGGTTTTGAACACCGGAGCCACCACGCCGTACATGGCCAATACCTCTTGCGAACTGCCTTCGGGCCCTGACAGGCGCGGCAGGTCTTCCTGCTCGACATCGCCCACGTTCGCTTCAAATACTTCGCCCTGGCTGTTGACCAGCGCCGAGCCCGACTCCGGGCCCCAATACGCCACAGCGTCGTGCTCTTCCAGCTCTACATGCAGCAGGCCGGGGTATTCGCGGCGCACAGCCGCCTTGCGCACCCAGGGCACTTGCTCGAACGCCTCGCGCGCTGCACGCAAATCCACCGTGAAAAAGTTGCCCGCCAGCCTGGGCCCCACATTGGCCCGCAGGGTGACGGCGTTGTTATGCACCAAGTCTCCGTGCACCACGATGCGTGCAATCGCAAAGCCGGGGTAGCGCATCACCCACCAGGCACCCGCTGCCAGCACAAGCAGGGCGCAGCCCACAAACAGGACCGAGGCGGTCATGTTCATGAGCTTGACGTCCAGCGGTGCTGGCATGGCGGCGGTCATGGCTGAATGGCTCCTTCATGCCCGGCGGCAGAGTCCAGCGATGCGGTGGCCAGAATGCCCACGCACAGGTCTTCGTAGCTCAGCCCCGCAGCGCGGGCCGACATGGGCACCAGCGAGTGGCCGGTCATGCCGGGCGAGGTGTTGATTTCCAGCAGGAAGGGCTGGCGGTCGCTGGCGCGAATCATGATGTCGGCACGTGCCCAGCCCCGGCAACCCAGGGCGCGGAAGGCCTTTTCCACCAGACGCTGGATGGCGGCTTCCTCGTGCGCGGGCAGGCCGCTCGGGCAGTGGTACTGGGTGGTGTCGGTGAAGTACTTGTTCTGGTAGTCGTAGTTGCCCTCGGGCGCCACGATGCGGATCACCGGCAGTGCCTGGGCAGCAGCCCCCTCGCCCAGCACGGGGCAGGTGGTTTCATCGCCTTCGATGAACTGTTCGCACAGCACTTCGGGGTCGTATTGCGAAGCCAGCGCATACGCCTTGGCGCATTGCTCGGCCGAGGTGACCTTGGTCAGCCCGATGGTCGATCCCTCACGCGAGGGCTTGACGATCATGGGAGCGCCCAGGGCCTGCAGCGCCTGCTCGGTTTCCGCTGCGCTGGACACCAGACGCCAGTCGGGGGTGGACAGACCTTCAAAGCGCCAGATGCGCTTGGTCATGATCTTGTCGATGGCAATGCTGGACGCCATCACGCCAGGGCCGGTGTACGGAATACCCAGCAGCTCGAGCGCGCCCTGCACGGTGCCGTCTTCGCCGTGGCGGCCATGCAGCGCGATGAAACAGCGGGCGTAACCACCGCGCTTGAGTTCGATCAGATCGGTTTCCGAGGGGTCGAACGCATGGGCATCGACACCGCGCGAGCGCAGGGCCTGCAGCACGCCGGTGCCCGACATCAGCGAAACCTCCCGCTCTGCCGAGGAGCCGCCCATCAACACGGCCACCTTGCCCAGGGCCTTCACATCAACATTGGTATTCAATTGCGTCATTGCGCTTTCCCCGCAAGCGGTGCTAGCTCACTATTTTGTAGCAAATCGACCACCTTTCCGGGCACCAACCCTATGGAACCAGCGCCCATGCACATGACAACATCGCCATCGCGTGCGTTGTCGGCAATGGTCTGTGGCAGATCCGCCACGTTGTCCACAAAAAGCGGCTCCACGCGGCCCGCCACGCGCAGCGCGCGGGCGAGAGAACGCCCGTCCGCAGCCACCACCGGAGCCTCACCGGCGGCATACACCTCGGTCAGCAGCACCGCGTCGGCACTGCCAATCACCTTCACGAAATCCTCAAAGCAATCGCGTGTGCGGCTGTAACGGTGGGGCTGGAAGGCCAGCACCAGCCGGCGCCCAGGAAAGGCACCGCGCGCGGCGGCCAGCGTGGCGGCCATCTCGACCGGGTGGTGGCCGTAGTCGTCGATCACGGTGAACTGGCCGCCGTCCTTGGCGGGCAGGTTGCCATAGCTCTGGAAGCGCCGCCCCACGCCCTTGAATCCCGCCAGCGCGCGCTGCACGGCTTCGTCGGGAATGTTCAGCTCCACCGCAATGGCGATGGCCGACAAGGCATTGAGCACGTTGTGCTCGCCCGCCAGGTTGAGCACGATGTCCAGGTCTGGCAGCGTGACGCCGTTGCGCCGCTGCACCGTGAAATGCATTTGCCCGGCTTGGGCGCGCACGTTGACGGCACGCACCTGGGCGTCTTCCGAGAAGCCGTAGCTGGTCACCGGGCAGGTCACGTGGGGCAAGATCTCGCGCACCGCGGGGCTGTCCACGCACAGCACTGCGGTGCCATAGAACGGCATGCGGTGCAGAAAATCCACAAACGCACCCTTGAGCCGGCCAAAGTCATGGCCGTAGGTTTCCATGTGGTCGGCGTCGATGTTGGTCACCACCGCCATCACCGGCAGCAGGTTCAGGAACGAGGCGTCGGACTCGTCCGCCTCCACCACGATGTAGTCACCGCTGCCCAGCTTGGCATTGGCGCCCGCGCTGTTGAGCTTGCCGCCAATCACGAAGGTCGGGTCCAGCCCCGCCTCGGCCAGCACGCTGGTCACCAGGCTGGTGGTGGTGGTCTTGCCATGGGTGCCTGCGATGGCAATGCCCTGCTTCAGGCGCATCAGCTCGGCCAGCATGAGAGCGCGGGGCACCACAGGAATCTTCTTGGCGCGTGCCGCTAGCACCTCGGGGTTGTCAGCGGTGACGGCGGTGGAGGTCACCACGGCGTCGGCACCATCGATGTGCTCCGCGGCGTGGCCCAGGCAGGTCTTGATGCCCAGGCCCTGCAGGCGGCGCAGCGTGGCGCTGTCGGCCAGGTCTGAACCCGAAATGCGGTAACCCAGGTTGAACAGCACTTCGGCAATGCCGCTCATGCCCGCACCGCCCAGGCCTACGAAGTGGATATGGCGAATAGCGTGTTTCATAGAGCCTGTCCAAAGTCTTTTCGTGGTGCCCGCAAGGCATCAAAAGGCTGCAATCGAGGCGCGCGCCGCAGGCCATGCTGGTGGCCTGGACAAGACGCGCAACGACGAGTGCGGCCTTTTGCTGCGTTGCCCGAAGGGTTGCCCCGCAAAGGGGGCATCTGCGGCGTTGCCCATCCTCGCCGCACTCCAGTGCGGCTTGCGGTGTGCGCCTTGCACCTACCCCCTTTGCGGGGCAACGGACACCACGAAAAGACTTTGGACAGGCTCATGCCAACTCCTCGCACGCGGCCACCACTTCGCGGGTGGCATTGATTTTTTGCATGTTTTTGGCCTTCTCGGCAATCTCTACAAGCGCTGGGCGCTCTGAATTCAATAGCATTTTGGCCAACCCCTCGGGGGTCAGGTCGCTTTGCTGCACCAGCCAGCCGCCGCCCGCGCCCACCAGAAACTGCGCGTTGGTGGTCTGGTGGTCGTCTACCGCCGAAGGGAATGGCACAAAGATGGCCGCGGCACCCACGGCGGCAATTTCGGTCACGGTGCTGGCCCCGGCACGGCAGACGATGATGTCGGCGTGGGCAAACGCACTGGCCGTGTCTTCGATGAACGGAGTCAACTCGGCCTGCACGCCAGCGGCCTCGTAGTTGGCGCGCAAGGCATCGATCTGCGTGGCCCCGCTTTGGTGGATGACCACGGGGCGTTGCTCGGGCGGAATCAGGGCCAGCGCCTGGGGCACGATCTCGTTGAGCGCCCGGGCGCCCAGGCTGCCGCCCACCACCAGCAGCCGCAGCGGGCCGGTGCGGCCTGCAAAACGCTCTGCAGGTGCCGCTTGGCGCGTGAACGCCGCGCGCAGCGGGTTGCCCACCCACTGGGCCTTCTTGAACACGTTGGGGAAGGCGGTGAATACCCGGTCGGCCACGCCCGCCAGCACCTTGTTGGCCATGCCCGCCACAGAGTTCTGCTCGTGCAGCACCAGCGGCTTGCCCCACAGCACGCCCATCATCCCGCCCGGGAAGGTGATGTAGCCGCCCAGGCCCACCACCACATCGGGCTTGACGCGGCGCACGACCTGCAATGCCTGCCAGAACGCACGCAGCAGGCGCAGCGGCAGCAAGGCCAGCGTGACCAGGCCCTTGCCGCGCACGCCGGAAAAATCGATCAGCTCCAGCGCAAAGCCGTGCTGGGGCACGATGCGCGATTCCATGCTGCCGGGCGCACCCAGCCAGTGCACTCGCCAGCCGCGCGCACGCAGTTCTTCGGCTACGGCAAGGCCTGGGAAGATGTGGCCGCCAGTGCCGCCGGCCATGATGAGAGCAGTCTTCTGGCTCATACGCGACCTCCGCGCATGGGCTGCTGCGCAGCCCGCATTGCTGGTGCAATGCAGCGCATATTTTTAAGAAACAAGCTGCTCATACGCGGCCTCCGTGCATCGAATGCTTCGCATTCGGCAGCGCTGACGCGCTGCAGTTGCTTGCTTTGATGAAACAAACTCCTCATACGCGGCCTCCGCGCATGAGCAGCTTGTTTTCATAGTCCACTCGCATCACGATGGCCAGGGCCACCAGGTTGAGCAGGATGGCCGAGCCGCCGAAACTCATCAACGGCAAGGTCAGCCCCTTGGTGGGCAAGGCGCCCAGGTTCACGCCCATGTTGATGAAGGCCTGAAAGCCGATCCAGATGGCTACGCCCTGCGCGACCAGACCCGAGAAGACACGGTCCAGGGCAATGGCTTGGCGGCCAATGTGCATGATGCGGCGCGTCATCCAGAGGAACAGGACGATGAGCGTGATCACGCCCACCAGGCCAAACTCCTCGCCGATCACGGCCAGCAAAAAGTCGGTGTGTGCTTCGGGCAGCCAGTGCAGCTTTTCCACACTGCCGCCCAGCCCCACGCCAAAAATCTCGCCGCGCCCGATGGCAATCAGCGAGTGCGACAGCTGGTAGCCCTTGCCCAAGGCGTGCTGTTCGCTGAACGGATCGAGGTACGCAAACACGCGCTCACGCCGCCAGGGGGAACTGGCAATCATCAAGGCGAAGGCCCCCACCAGCACGCCAGCAATCAGGAAGAACATGCGGGCGTTGACGCCCCCCAGAAACAGGATGCCCATGGCAATCACCGCCACCACCATGAAGGCGCCCATGTCGGGCTCGGCCAGCAGCAGTACGCCCACGATGGCCACCGCAGCGCCCATGGGGAGCACGGCGCGGAAGAAGCGCTCCTTCACTTCCATCTTGCGCACCATGTAATCGGCGGCGTAGATCAGCACGGCCAGCTTGGCCACCTCGGAAGGCTGAAAGCCAATGGGGCCGATGGACAGCCAGCGACGGGCACCGTTCACCACCTTGCCCACACCTGGGATGAGTACCGCCACCAGCAACAGCAACGCGCCCACAAACAGCCAGGGCGCCAGGCGCTCCCACACCTTCATGGGCACCTGAAAAGCCAGCAGCGCCGCCACAAAACCAAACACCAGGTACATCATGTGCCGGGTGAGGAAATGGGTGGGGGCGTAGTTGGCAAAGCGCGGATTGTCTGGCAACGCAATCGAGGCCGAATACACCATCACCAGCCCCCAGGCCAGCAATGCCACCACCACCCACATCAGCGCCTGGTCATAGCCCAGCACGCTGGCAGGCGTGGTGGTGGACTGGCGGTACTCCGTGCCGCCCACGCGCACGGGCAGCACATCGCCGGCCTTGCCGGTCAGGCTGCCAAACCAGCCGCCCACGCGCGACAGCCAGCCTGTGCCGGATTCAGGGGATGTGTCGGCGGATGCGGACATCACTCGCCCTCCAGGGTTTGCCCTGCGTCCTGCGCCAGGCTGCGCACGGTGTCGCAGAACACATGCGCGCGGTGTTCGTAGTCTTTGAACATGTCAAAGCTGGCGCAGGCAGGGGACATCAGCACTGCATCGCCCGCGTGCGCACGCTGCGTGGCCAGGGCCACGGCCTGGGGCAGGTCGGGCGCATCGATCAAGGCTACGCCCGTGTCGGACAAGGCGCTGCGGATCTGCGGGGCATCGCGGCCGATGAGTACCACGGCACGCGCGTAGCGCGCCACGGGCGTCGCCAGGGGCGAAAAATCCTGCCCCTTGCCTTCCCCACCCAGAATGAGGACGATGCGGCGGTCTGCTCCCAGGCCCGTCAATGCGGCCACTGTGGCGCCCACGTTCGTGCCCTTGCTGTCGTCAAAATATTCCACGCCATTGACCAACGCCACAGGCTCCACGCGGTGCGGCTCGCCGCGGTATTCGCGCAGGCCGTACAGCATGGGCGCCAGCGGACAGCCAGCGGCAGAGGCCAACGCCAGGGCAGCGAGGGCATTGGTGGCGTTGTGCCGACCGCGAATGCGCAGGGCATCGGCAGGCATGAGGCGCTGGATGTGCAGTTCTTCTTCCACCTCGCTGCGGCTGCGCTTGCGGGTTTCGTCGGCTTCCAGCGCGCGCACCAGCCAGGGCATGCCGTTGACGATTTCAATCCCAAAATCGCCCGGCCGGCGCGGCATGTCGGCACCAAAGGTGATGTGTTCGCGCTGCTGCGGCTTCTGGAGCTTCACCCGCACGGGCGGCGGCAGCATCTGCATCACCTCGGGGTCTTCGCGGTTGAGCACCATGAGGCCCGTCTGGCCAAAAATGCGGGCCTTGGCCGCAGCATAGGCGTTGATGTCACCGTGCCAGTCGAGGTGGTCCTGCGTGATGTTCAGCACCGTGGCGGCCGTAGGCTCAAAGCCAGCCACGCCATCGAGCTGGAAGCTGGACAGCTCCAGCACCCAGGCCTGGGGCAATGTGTCCGCGTCGATATGACCTGCCAGGGTGTCGAGCAGTGTGGGGCCAATATTGCCAGCCACTGCCACGGTTTTGCCAGCACGCTCCACCAGTTGCCCGGTGAGCGATGTGACCGTGGTTTTGCCGTTGGTTCCGGTGATGGCCAGCACGCACGGTGCGTAGCCATGCTGGCTGCGCAGGTAGGCCAGCGCTGCAGCGTACAAGGTCAACTCGCTGCCCGTGACCAGGCCAATCGCCTGGGCTGCCTGGAACACCGGGGCAAACGTGGCCGGGCTCAGGCCAGGAGAACGGTACACCGCATGCAGGCTCTTTCCATCGACCAGCGATGCATCGAAGGGCCCCGCCACAAACCGCACCTGCGGCAGCTCTTGCTGCAGCAAAGCCAGTTGCGGGGGCGCTTCGCGCGTGTCGGCCACCGTGACCTGGGCGCCGCAGCGCACGCACCAGCGGGCCATGGCCAGGCCCGAAGCGCCCAGGCCCAGCACCAGCACGTTCTGGCCTTGCATGGAGGCCATGCCTTCGCCGGGACGCCCCTGAGGCTCCAGTTCAGCGGGCTGCGCTTCAGCCACAGGAAGGGCATTGACCACGGGTGCCGCGGCGCCCTCAGCCACATCGCTCGCGCGGACCTCGGCAAAAATCTGGGCGACAAAATCGGCAGCGGCCTTGGCCGCAGAAACAGCGGGCGCCACGTAGTTGTCAAGCACCGCCATACTGGGCGTGGGCTCCGCTACAGGCTCGGTACCTTCTGCAGAAGACTCACCCGCGCCGGGCAGCAGATTATCGGACGCGGCCGGGTCCGCTGCAGGTTGTTCATCAGGTGCATCCGCCATGGCGCACTCTGCTGCGGGCATTTCTTGACGTTCCAACGCAGCGTCCTCCAGCCCGGTGGGCGCAGCCGTGCCCGGCACTTCGGCACCGTGGTTCAGAGAAGAGGAATCCAGCGTATTCATCGCAGTTTCAGCGTAGACAGGCCGATGAGGCACAGCAGCATGGTGATGATCCAGAAGCGGATGACCACTTGCGTTTCTTTCCAGCCACTCTTTTCAAAGTGGTGGTGCAGCGGCGCCATCTTGAGCAGGCGACGGCCTTCGCCGTAGCGCTTTTTCGTGTACTTGAACCAAGTCACCTGCAGCATCACGGACAGAGCTTCCACCACGAAGATGCCGCCCATGATGGCCAGCACGATTTCCTGGCGCACGATGACGGCGATGGTGCCCAGCGCGCCGCCCAGCGCCAAGGCGCCCACGTCACCCATGAAGACCTGTGCCGGGTGGGCGTTGAACCACAGAAAGGCCAGCCCGGCCCCGGCCATGGCCGCGCAGAAGATCAACAACTCGCCCGAGCCAGGGATGTGCGGGAAGAACAGGTACTTGGAGTACACCGAGCTGCCGGTGACGTAGGCAAACACGCCCAGGGCCGAGCCCACCATCACCACCGGCATGATGGCCAGGCCATCGAGTCCGTCGGTGAGGTTGACGGCATTGCTGGAGCCCACGATGACCAGGTAGGTCAGGATGACGAAGCCCAGCACGCCCAGTGGGTAGCTCACCTCTTTGAAGAAGGGCAGTTGCAAGCCAGCCTTGGGCGGCAAATCGAGCGAGAAGCCCGACTGCACCCAGCTCACGAACAGCTCCAGCACCTTGGCATTGGAGCTTTCCGAAATGCTGAACGCCAGGTACAGGGCCGCCACGAGCCCGATCACCGACTGCCAGAAATACTTCTCGCGCGAGCGCATGCCTTCGGGGTCTTTGTTGACGACCTTGCGCCAGTCATCCACCCACCCAATGGCACCAAAGCCCAACGTGACAATGAGCACGATCCAGACAAAACGGTTGGACAGGTCAAACCACAACAAGGTGGAGATCGCAATCGACAACAGAATCAGCACCCCGCCCATGGTGGGCGTGCCGCTTTTGGACAGGTGCGACTGCATGCCGTAGCCCCGAATGGGCTGGCCGATCTTGAGCGCCGTGAGCACACGGATCACCTTCGGGCCCGCCACCAGCCCGATCAGCAGCGCTGTCATCGCCGCCATCACGGCGCGGAAGGTGAGGTACTGGAAGACCCGGAAAAAGCCGAACTCGGGCGAGAGCCCCTGCAGCCATTGCGAAAGCATCAGTAGCATGCGAATCCTCCCTGCACCGTGACCTGGTTCATTGCCTGAGTCATCACTGCACGCCCCCCGCACCTGCTGCGGCGGGCTGTTGTTGTTCTTGTGCGGTGGCGACCATCGCCTCCACCACCTGTTCCATCTTCATGAACCGGGATCCCTTCACCAGCACGCTGCCCACCTGGGGCAGCGCCTTGCGCACCGCTGCCTGCAGCGATGCCATGTCTTCAAAATGTTGTGCGGCCGGGCCACAAGCCGCAGCAGCGTGAGCCGACAGCGCACCCAGCGTGTAAACGTGCGAAATGCCTGCGCTGCGTGCGTGCTCACCGGCTTCTGCATGGAACGCTGGGCCCTGGTTGCCCACTTCGCCCATGTCGCCCATCACCAGCAACTGGGGGGCGGGCAGATCAGCCAGCACGTCGATCGCGGCGCGCATCGAATCGGGGTTGGCGTTGTAGCTGTCGTCCACCACGGTGATGCCGCGACCGCCGTGGGTGATTTGCAGGGCGCGCGAGCGGCCCTTGACGGGAACAAATGCTTCCAGCCCTTGCACCACCGCATCCAGCGGCGCGCCCGCCGCCAACGCACAAGCAGCGGCGGCCAAGGCGTTGACTACGTTATGGCGGCCTGCAATGTGCAGACGGAAGCGCGCAACGCCCGCCGGGGTGGCCATAGCAACGCTCCAGGCCCCTTGCTGCCAAAGAGCCTGCGTGCACTGCACATCGCCACCTTCCCCAAAGGTGATGCAGCGGCGCCCACCCGCCAACCGGCGCCACAGCGGTGTGTAGGTGTCTTGCGCCGGGAACACGGCCACCCCGTCGGCAGGCAGAGAGGCCAGCACAGAGCCGTTTTCTTCCGCCACCGCCTGCACGGTGTGCATGAACTCCAGGTGCTCGCGCTGGGCATTGTTGACCAGGGCCACCGTGGGGCGGGCCATGGCCGCGAGCGTGGCGATTTCGCCGGGGTGGTTCATGCCCAGTTCGATCACGGCGGCCTCGTGGGCGGCCGTGAGGCGCAGCAGCATCAGCGGCACGCCGATGTCGTTGTTGAAGTTGCCCTGCGTGGCAAAGGCCGCCTCGCCCTTCCAGGCACGCAGAATGGACGCAATCATCTGCGTGACGGTGGTCTTGCCGTTGCTACCCGTCACGCCGATCAGCGGCAAAGCAAACTGGGCGCGCCACCCTGCAGCCAAGGCGCCAAACGCAGCCAGGCTGTCTGGCACCTCAATGCCGGGCAGCCCCGCCACCGCGACGCCACCGTGCGCCAGGGCGGCTGCGGCGCCGCTGGCCTGGGCTTGGGGCAGGAAGGCGTTGGCGTCAAATCGCTCACCCTTGAGCGCGACAAACAGGTCGCCGGCTTGCAAGGTGCGGGTATCGGTGTGCACACGGGCCAGGGGCGTGGCGCCATCACCCACCAGGTGGGCGCTGGGGATGCGCTGGAGGACAAAGCCCAGGGCCTGTTGAAGGGTCATCATGCCCATGTGCTGCCTCCGCGGGCCTGCAGCGCTGCACGCGCCTGGGCCATGTCTGAAAACGGGCGGCGCACGCCCGCCACCTCTTGGTAATCCTCGTGCCCCTTGCCGGCAATCAGCACCACATCCGCAGGGTCGGCCTCGTTCAATGCCAGGGCGATGGCGGCGGCACGATCGGGCTCCACCCGCACGGTTTCGCCGGCAATCGTGCCCTGCAGGATCTGGTGCAGGATGTGGGCAGGGTCTTCGCTGCGCGGGTTGTCGCTGGTGGCCACCACCCAGTCGGCATGGTGCTGGGCGGCAGCGCCCATGAGCGGACGCTTGGTAGCATCACGATCACCCCCGCAGCCGAACACGCACCACAGTTGCCCACCGCGCTGCTGCGCCAGGGGGCGCAATGCTTGCAGGGCTTTTTCCAGAGCATCGGGCGTGTGGGCGTAGTCCACAGCCACCAGAGGCTGGCCGGGCAGCGCCAGTTGCTCCATGCGACCCGGCACAGGGCTGAGCTGTGCGCAGGCGTGCACGGCATCCGCCAGCGGCACCCCCAGGCTGCGCAGCGTGGCCACCACGCCCAGCAGATTGAGCACGTTGTAATGGCCCACCACGCGGGATTGCAGCAGGTGCTGCTCCGCCCCTTCGACCACCAGCCACTGCAGGCCTTGCGTACCGGCGGCAATGTCACGTGCGGCAATGCGTGCTTCGCCCGCAGCAGACACACTCCACACGTCCAAAGCACTGGCACCGCTGCGCTGAAGCAGCTCAGCGTGCAACTGCGCCCCGTGGGGGTCGTCGATGTTCACTACTGCGGTGCGCAACCCAGGCCAGTCGAACAAGGCCCGTTTGGCCAGCCAGTAGTCGGCCATGGAGCCGTGGTAGTCCAGATGGTCCTGCGTGAAGTTGGTGAACACGCCCACGCGGATCTGGGTGCCCGCCAGGCGGTGCTCGGCCAAGCCAATGGATGACGCTTCGATCGCACAGGCTGCCAAGCCTTGGTCGGCAAACTGGCGGAAGGCCCGGTGCAGGCGCACGGGGTCGGGAGTGGTCATGCCAGTGGTGAGCAGAGAGGGCGGAACACCCACACCCAAAGTACCCACTACCGCACAACCAGCAAGCGCAGGCAGCTCATTTTTTGATAGCAAATTCAAGGCTTCCGCCAACCACCAGGTGCTGCTGGTCTTGCCATTGGTGCCCGTCACGGCCAGCACCTGCAGGGCGTGGGACGGGTCATGAAACCATTGGGATGCCATCTCGCCCGTGGCGGCCTTGAGTCCAGCAAACGCGGCGATGGGCGCAGCTGCCGGAAAGACAAAGTCCTGCACGCCCTGGGCTTCGACCAAGCAGGCCGCAGCACCGCGCTGAAGCGCATCTGCCACATGGGCGCGGCCATCGGTGGCAGCACCGGGCCAGGCGATGAAGCCGTCTCCCGGCTGCACACTGCGGCTGTCCGTCTGCAAAGTACCCGTGACGCGCGCGCGCAGCCACGCCACGGCTTCAGCCGCCTGGTGCAGGGTGGTCAAGGGGGCTGTCACAGCGACTCCTCCACCGGGTTGGCCACGATCTGGGGTTTGACGGCCATGTCGGGCTGCACATTCATCATGCGCAGGGTTTGCTGCACCACCTCGCTGAACACCGGGGCGGCCACCAGGCCGCCGTAGACCTGCCCTGCGCTGGGCTCATCCACCATCACGGCCACGATGATGCGGGGCTTGTCAACAGGAGCCAAGCCGGTGAACCATGCACGGTATTTGCCGGCGGCGTAGCTCTTGCCCACCTGTTTGCGGGCCGTGCCTGACTTGCCACCCACCGAGTACCCCACCGTCTGGGCCTTCTGGCCCGTGCCGCCGGGGCCTGCCGCCATCTGCAGCATCTTGCGCACCTGGTCAGCGGTGCGCTCAGAAAAAACGGGCACGCCCACAGCGGGCTCATCGGTCTTGAGCAGCGTGGCAGGGATGACGCGGCCGCCGTTGGCGAACACGGTGTACGAGCGGGCCATCTGGAACAGGCTGGCCGACAGGCCGTAGCCGTAGGACATGGTGGCCTGCTCCACCGGGCGCCAGGTTTTGTAGGGGCGCAAGCGCCCGCTGATCGCGCCAGGGAAACCGATTTGCGGCTTCTGCCCAAAGCCAGCGGCCGAGAAGGTTTCCCACATCTCTTTGGCGGGCATTTGCATGGCGAGCTTGGTGGTGCCCACGTTGCTGGACTTCTGGATCACGCCTTCAACGGTGAGCGCGCCGTAGTTGTGCGTATCGGAAATGGTGGAGCCAGTGATGTTGATGCGCCCTGGGGAGGTGTCGATCACGGTTTCAGGCTTGACGCGGCCAGACTCCAGCGCCAGACCAATCGTGAAGGGCTTCATGGTCGAGCCGGGCTCGAACACGTCGGTGAGCGCGCGGTTGCGCAGCTGCTCGCCGGTCAGGTTCTGGCGCTTGTCGGGCACGTAGCTGGGGTAGTTGGCCAGGGCCAGCAGCTCGCCGGTGTGAGCGTCCATCACCACCACGCTGCCCGCCTTGGCCTTGTGCAGGGCCACCTGGTCGCGCAATTTTTGGTAGGCAAAGAACTGCACCTTGCTGTCGATGGACAGCTGCATGTCTTTTCCGTCGATCGGGGGAATGGTCTCGCCCACGCCCTCGACCACGCGGCCCAGGCGGTCCTTGATCACGCGGCGCGAACCAGGCTTGCCGGCCAACTGGCTGTTGAAGGCCAGCTCCATCCCTTCCTGCCCTTTGTCCTCTACATTGGTGAAACCCACGATGTGAGCCGCCGACTCGCCCTCGGGGTACTGGCGCTTGTATTCCTTGCGCTGGTAGATGCCCTTGATGTCGAGTGCCGCAATCTTCTGGCCCACATCCCAGTCCAGCTGGCGCTTCACCCACACAAAGGTCTTGTCTTCGTCAGAGAGCTTGGCCATCAGGTCGGCAAACGGCATCTCCATCAGCTTGGCCAGCTGGCGCAGCTTGGCCTTGACCTCGGGCTTTTCGTGCTCCACGTCTTCAGGAATCGCCCAGATGCTGGCGGCCGGCACGCTCGACGCCAGGATGAGCCCGTTGCGATCCAGAATCTTGCCGCGGTTGGCGGGCAGCTCCAGCGTGCGGGCAAAGCGCACCTCGCCTTGCCGCTGAAAGAAATCATTGCCGAACACCTGCACATACGCAGCGCGGGCACCCAGGCCCACAAAGCCCAGTCCGATCATCGCCACGATGAACTTACTGCGCCAGACGGGCGTCTTGCTCGCCAGCAATGGGCTGGAGGTGTAGAGCACGCTGCGGCTCATCGCGCGCCCTCCCCAGGTTTTGCCTTCGCGCTGGCAGCTGCTGCCTCTGCCCCTGCCGGGTCACTCACATACTGCGTGATGGCCGGCGTGGCCGTGCGCATGTTCAGCTGGGCGCGGGCCATCTTTTCCACGCGCAGTGGCGTCGCTTGCGCGCGCTTTTCCACCTGCAGCCGCTGGTGCTCTGTATCCAGGCGACGCGCCTCAGCCACCGCACGATCCAGCTCGGTGAACAGGCGGCGCGACTGGTACTGCGTGTGCACCAGATACAGGGCACTCACCAGCACCGCCAGCAACAACACCAGGTTCAGGCGCGCCATGGGGCCTCCTGAACGCGGCGCACGCGCACGCTCTCACCGCCCCCCACAGGGGCGGCGGCGTACAGCGGTGCGCCATGCAAGATCATGCATCCGTCCTTTGCGCGACGCGCATGATGGCGCTGCGTGAGCGGGGGTTGGCCGCCACTTCTTGCTCGCTGGGCTTGATGCGATCCAGCGCGATGAGCTTCATGGCTTGCGGCACAGCAAACGGCGCACGGCGGTCAAACACCTCTTTGGAATGCTTGGCGATGAACTGCTTGACGATGCGGTCTTCCAAAGAATGGAAGCTGATGACCACCAGCCGCCCGCCCGGACGCAGCACCGTCAGGCTGGCGTCTAGGGCCTGCTGCAACTCTTCAAGCTCAGCGTTGATGAAAATCCGTAAAGCCTGAAATGTGCGCGTTGCAGGGTTCTGGCCCGCCTCGCGGGTCTTGACCGCGCCAGCCACGAGATCGGCAAGCTCGGAGGTGGTGGCAAGGGGGCCCCGTTCCTCGCGCCGAGCAACAATCGCCTTTGCAATGGGGCCAGCAAACCGTTCTTCACCGTATTCACGTATCACCTCCGCAATCTGCCCGACTTCGGCCGTGGCCAGCCACTCGGCCACGCTTTCGCCGCGCGTGGTATCCATGCGCATGTCCAGCGGGCCATCGAAACGGAAACTAAAACCCCGCTCGGGGCTGTCGATCTGGGGTGAACTCACCCCAATGTCCATCAGCACGCCCGAGGCACTGCCCGCAGGCAACTCGCCCAGATGGCGAAAACCTTCGTGCCGAATGGAAAAACGCGCATCGGTGATGCGCGCTGCCTCCTGAATGGCTTCGGGGTCTTTGTCGAATGTGACGAGATTCCCCTGCGGCCCCAGCCTCTGCAGGATCAGCCTGGAATGCCCCCCTCGCCCGAAGGTGGCATCCACCCAGGTACCGGAAGGCTCAGGGCCAGCATTGCCCAGCAAGGCATCGACTGCCTCATGCAGCAAAACCGTGGTGTGTTGAAGAGATGGGGTCACCGCGGCCTCAGAAAGAAAAATCCTTGAAGGCATCGGGCATTTCGCCTTGCATGGCTTGTGCCTCCTGCTCGTCGTACGTGGCCTTGTCCCACAGTTCAAAGTGGTTGCCCATGCCCAGCAGCACGGCCTCTTTGGTCAGGCCTGCAGCTGCGCGCAGTTCTGGGGAGATCAACACACGGCCCGTTCCATCCATGTCCACATCCATGGCGTTGCCTAAAAAGATGCGTTTCCACCACTGGGCGGACATGGGAAGCTGCGCCAGGCGCTCGCGGAACTTCTCCCACTCGGGGCGCGGGAACACCATCAGACAACCGTGCGGGTGCTTGGTGATGGTGAGCTGGCTGGATGCCGTCGCCGCCAGGACGTCACGATGCCGGGTCGGCACGGAAAGCCGACCCTTCGCATCGAGACTGAGCGATGAGGCACCTTGGAACACGGATGGATTTCCCAGCTTGGTGGACCGCCAGACGCTCCGCGAATCGGAGCAAATGGCACTTTCCCCCACTTATTTGCACTTTTTTCCACTGTAGCAGGAAAACCATCTTGATCAATAGGGTCGCTACAAAGTTTTTCAATGAAATCAATGACTTAGCGCCGAATTGCAAGGTAACCAGGCGAGAAAATATGTTCAAAAATAAGCACTTAGAACAGGCTATGCAAGTGATACCTGAAGCACAGGCAAGCCGATAGGACTTGTTAACCTTGGTGACCTGCCGATAGGCACACCCGATCGGCTCTCATCAGCGCAGACAGGACACCCCGAAATCGGGCGACTTGCTCGCTACCGGCATAAAAAAGCCCCGCCAAGTGGGGCGGGGCTGACTCCAGGCAGGCAATGGCGCAAACCCGCGCCCTCTTGGATCAAAGGATGTAACGCGACAGGTCTTCATCCTGACTGAGCGACTGCAGACGTGCATCCACATAGGCCGCATCGATGCGCACGGTTTGACCGCCCAGGCGGGCGGCGTCAAAACTCACCTCGTCCAGCAGGCGCTCCATCACGGTGGACAGTCGGCGGGCGCCGATGTTCTCCGTGCGCTCGTTCACTTCGTAGGCAATGTGGGCCAGGCGCGTGATGCCCTCAGGCAGAAATTCCAGCGTCACACCTTCTGTGGCCAGCAAGGCCTGGTACTGCTTGACCAACGACGCATGGGTCTGGGTGAGGATGGCCTCAAAGTCCTTCACCGACAGCGACTCCAGCTCCACACGGATGGGGAAACGCCCCTGCAACTCAGGAATGAGGTCGCTGGGCTTGGAGAGGTGGAAGGCCCCCGAGGCGATGAACAGGATGTGATCCGTCTTGATCATGCCGTACTTGGTGGAGACGGTAGTGCCTTCTACCAGGGGCAGCAGGTCACGCTGAACCCCCTGACGGGAAACGTCAGAACCGCTGGTTTCCTGGCGCGCAGCCACCTTGTCAATTTCGTCGATGAAGACGATTCCGTTTTGCTCGGCATTGGCAATGGCGCGGATCTTGATTTCCTCTTCATTCACCAGCTTGCCTGCTTCCTCGTCGGTGATGAGCTTGAGGGCCTCGGCGATCTTGAGCTTGCGGGTGCGGCGACGGTCCTGGCCCAGCTGGCTGAACATGCCACGCAGCTGGTCGGCCATTTCCTCCATGCCCTGGGGGCCCATGATCTCGACCTGCGGGCGGGCATCGGCCACGTCGATCTCGATCTCCTTGTCGTCCAGCTGGCCTTCGCGCAGCTTTTTGCGAAACACCTGGCGCGCAGTGTTGTCGGCAGCGGGCTCAGCCCCGGCCGCTGTGCGGGCCTGAGGAATCAGCACGTCCAGAATACGCTCCTCGGCCGCGTCTTCGGCGCGGGTGCGCACCTTCTTCATCTCGGCTTCACGCGTCTGCTTGACGGCCATCTCGGCCAGGTCGCGGATGATGGCGTCCACATCCTTGCCCACATAGCCCACTTCGGTGAACTTGGTGGCCTCGACCTTGATGAAGGGAGCATCGGCCAGCTTGGCCAAGCGGCGCGCGATCTCGGTCTTGCCCACGCCCGTGGGGCCAATCATGAGGATGTTCTTCGGGGTGATCTCGTGGCGCAGGCTGCCTTCGACCTGCTGGCGGCGCCAGCGGTTGCGCAGCGCGATGGCCACGGCGCGCTTGGCGCTGGCCTGGCCCACGATGTGGTTGTCCAGCTCGGAGACGATTTCCTGGGGGGTCATGGAAGACATGGTGTCAGCCTGAATTCAATCAAAAATGGTTCTAGCGCTTATCAATAAAGCGCCAGCAGCTATCAAAATAATAGTAAACCTGCGCAGTCGCCGCTCAGAGCGTCTCGATGGTGTGGTTCATGTTGGTGTAGATGCAAAGTTCACCCGCAATTTCGAGCGACTTCTTCACGATCTCCTGCGCGGACAGATCGGTGTTGACCAGCAGCGCCTTGGCTGCCGAGTGTGCATACGCTCCACCCGATCCAATGGCCACAATGCCTTGCTCCGGCTCCAGCACATCGCCGTTGCCGGTGATGATGAGCGACGCGCTGGCATCGGCCACGGCCAGCATGGCTTCAAGGCGGCGCAGCACGCGGTCGGTGCGCCAATCCTTGGTCAGCTCGATGGCAGCGCGCGTCAAGTGGCCCTGGTGCTTTTCCAGCTTGGCCTCAAAGCGCTCAAACAACGTGAAGGCATCGGCCGTGGCGCCCGCAAACCCCGCCAGCACCTTGCCGTGGTACAGCTTGCGCACCTTGCGTGCCGAGCCCTTGACGACGATATTGCCCAGCGTGACCTGGCCATCGCCACCAATGGCAACCTGCATGCCCTGCGGCGTCTGGCGGCGCACGCTCAAGATCGTGGTGCCATGAAACACCGGTGTGTTGTGTGTTGAGTCCATAGCTGCCGCAGGTGGGGGCGGTATGCGCAATTGCAAGCACTCCTGCAGGAGAAACGCCGCCGCAGCAAGGGCTTCAGTTCTTGCGCGGGATGACCCAGGCGTGCTCGTTGATACCGATCACGTTGAAGAACACAGCAATGAGGCGGTGCAGGTTCTGGAAATGCACCACATGGCCCTGCGATTGCAGATCGGCCGCCCAGTTGAGCAAGGAGCCAGCCGCCGCAAAGTCGATGCGCATGAGCTTGTCGCACGCAATAACGAGAGGCACACCCGGCTTGACCAACTCTTGCAGCGGCTGCAGCAAAGGCACTGCATCGCCCTCAATGACGCCACTGAGCAGCGCTGCCGGCCCGTTGTCGATGGGCGGCGGCAATGTCAGCTCTCCAAAATCAGAGGCCAGCATGTCGCGCTCGTTGGCCTGTGGCTGTGCGGTAGCCGACGCGTTGTCATCGGAATAGCTGCACTTGGGCGCCACCCACGATGGAGGCGAAACTTCAAACGTCACGCAGTAGTCCAGCGCGACCAGTTCGAATTCATCCGGGCGCCCCATCAGGCGCAAAGCCGACATGCGCAGACGCCACCATTCCGTGCCGGAGGTGCGATCTCCCGACTGGGTCATGATCTCCAGCAGAGTCTCCAACCGGTCCACACCAGAGAAAACAAACTGGCCTTGCTTGTCTGCCCAGCGGGTGAACAGATCGGCCAGCAGCGGCACCGCAGCATCGTCAATCCCCGCAATGCGCGACCAAGCCAGTGTCCAAGGAGAAGCCGCACGCTCGACAGAGGCCTGCAATGCAGCCACAGAGGACACAGCCAACCGCTGAGGCGCATTCCAGCTGAACTCACGGCGCCCCGGCGCATCACCAGCAGGGTCAGACGAGGAAACTTGCAAGCCCAACTGGTCAGGCAGCGAGAACCACAGTGGGGCGGAACGGCTGTACTGCGCCGCAAAATCAATGGCCAGGCTTTCAAAGCGGTCTTGCTGCCCGGTGGCCCGGTACAAGTCGAACAGCGTCATCCACAGTTCCAGCTGCTGCTCAGGGTCATCCTGCCGATGCTGCTCTAGCACCTGCATCAGTCCCGACTCAGCGCCTTCATGGTCACCGTTGGCATAGCGGATGGCCGCTTCTTCAAGATCGGGGTCATGCACGAATCTCTCCAGCTGGACGACCACAGGGGCAACCCCGCCTGGCACGGTGGGGCTGAACGGTGCGTGGACCTCCGGGTCACCTTGCAGCGCAGCGTCCACACCGCCAAAGCGGCCCACCGCCATGCTGTCGTTAGCAAACAAGGGCGCCACCGGGCTGGGCGCCGTAGGCGCTGCGCTGGCGGCGGCCAACGGGCTGCCCAAAGTGACAGGGGCCGTGGGCGCAAACGCTCGGTCATCGGCCGCCTGGGCGTCTGGCCCCGGTGCAGGCTGTGTCTCGCCAGTGGGCATGGTGAGCGGCATGGTTTCGCCAGCCTCGTTGCCCGACTGCTTGCTCTTCCACCACTGCTGCGACATCTGGGCTTCGATCTCGTCGATCTTCTTGAGCGTCACGGCTCGCTCGTCGGGCGAGGCCATGCTGCTTTGAAAGAACGAAGGCCGGTTGCTCGTGTCTTCAGTGCGATGGCCTTGGAGCACTTCGCGCTGGCGCAGTTTGCGCAGCTGATCGAACTCGCGGCGGCGCACAAAGTCATTGCGGCGCTTGCGCTCAATCATCTCCTTGAGCATCTGCTTGCTGTACTGGCTCTCCCGGTCATCTTGCAGAGAATCCAGCTCTGTCCACTGCACGGTGGGATTGCGCACAAACCTCACCATCTTGGACAGCAGTCCACCGGCTGGTGGGGTTTCTTCCTTGCTCATGGTGATGCGGGTACGGTGGTGAAGAGGCTACTCAGGATACAGCCTGCTTCAATCCCCGAACATCTTTTGCTTGAGTTCGCGGCGCTGCTGGGCTTCCAGCGACAGCGTGGCCGTGGGGCGTGCGATCAGGCGGCCCACGCCGATGGGCTCGCCCGTCTCGTCGCAGTAGCCGTAGTCGCCCGCATCAATGCGCGCGATCGATTGCTCGATCTTCTTGAGCAGCTTGCGCTCGCGGTCGCGGGTGCGCAGCTCCAGGGCGTGCTCTTCCTCGATGGTGGCACGGTCGGCGGGGTCGGGCACCACCACGGTGTCTTCGCGCAGATGCTCGGTGGTTTCACCGGCACTGTTGTGGATGTCCTGCTTGAGCTGAACGAGCTTGAGGCGGAAAAACGCCATCTGCTTGTCGTTCATGTACTCGCTGTCAGGCATCGCCATCACTTCAGCGTCTGTCAGCTCCTCGGCCGTCTTGGTCTTCCAGTTGTTGGCGAGCTTGGGGTCTTTTTTGGCAGCGGTGTAGGTAGGTTGCACTGGCGCGGTCGTGGGCATGGTGTGTTGGTAACTGGCTTTGGCAGCGGTGGAAGCCACTGCCTGGGCCATCGATGGTACGGTCAATTGGGCCAATCGCGAAGAAGTCCGAGTGGCGCGCAGCGGAACTTGCGGGCTCTCGGCCACGGGGGCCGGAGCGACAGCGGCAGCCTTGGCGGAAGCCGCAGGCTTGGTCGCCTTGGCGGATACCGGGGCGGCAGCACCTTTGGCCGCAGTGGCAGGCGCTTTGGTCACCGCTTTGGGTTTGCTGGTATCGGCTTTCACTTCCTGGTCTCCTCGCTATACGGGCAGGCCCCGGCTGCGGGGGCAGTCAGGGACGGATGGCAAGCCTTCCGGGGTTTTACCGGGGCGCGATTGTATCGACCTGCGCCGCCGCAAACGAAAACGTTGCAGATACAACACACCCCGGTGTTTCCCCGAGGGAAACGGCCTCAGACCAGGCTCTGGTCCAGACCCTGACGGAAGATGTCCTGCGGCAGATCGATGCCGATGAACACCATCTTGCTCACCCGCGCCTCGCCTTCAGCCCACTGGGGACCCAAATCGCTGCCCATGAGCTGGTGCACGCCCTGGAAGATCACCTTGCGGTCGGTGCCCTTCATGTTCAAGACACCCTTGTAACGCAGCATGCGCGGGCCATAAATGTTGACAATGGCGCCCAGGAAGTCTTCCAGCTTGGCGGGGTCGAACGGACGGTCGGAGCGGTAGACAAAGCTCTTGACGTCGTCATCGTGGTGATGGTGGTGACCATGCCCGTGGCCATGCTGGTGCGAGGGGTGATTGCACGCCTCGCCCGGCGCATGGTCGTGGTGCTCATGGCCATGGTCGTGATCGTGGTCGCAATGCCCATGGTCGTGGTCGCAGTGGCTGTGGTCGTGCTCGTCTTCCTTGAGGAAGTCGGGGTCGATGTCCAGTTTGGCGTTGAGGTTAAAGCCCCGCAGATCCAGCACCTCCTTGAGAGGCACCTCACCAAAATGCACCGCCTTGATGGGCGCACGCGGGTTCATGTGCTTGAGGCGGTGCGTCAGGGCATCCACATCCTCGGCGCTCACCAGATCGGTCTTGGACAGGAAAATCTGGTCGGCAAAGCCCACCTGGCGGCGTGCTTCCTGGCGGTCATTGAGCTGCTGCGCTGCGTGCTTGGCGTCTACCAGGGTGATGATGGAGTCGATCAGGTAGGTCTCGGCAATCTCTTCGTCCATGAAGAAAGTCTGCGCCACGGGGCCAGGGTCGGCCAGGCCGGTGGTCTCGATCACGATGCGCTCAAAGTCCAGCAGGCCCTTGCGCTTCTTGGCGGCCAGCAGTTGCAGGGTTTCACGCAGGTCTTCGCGGATGGTGCAGCAGATGCAGCCGTTGCTCATCTGCACGATCTGCTCTTTCGACTCTGTCACCAGGATGTCGTTGTCGATGTTTTCTTCGCCAAACTCGTTCTCGATCACGGCGATCTTCTGGCCGTGGGCCTCGGTCAAGACGCGCTTGAGCAAGGTGGTTTTGCCCGAGCCCAAAAAGCCCGTGAGGATGGTGACTGGAATGAGTGCCATGGGAATCTCTTTCAAATGAACTAAGGCGGGGGCCACAGCCCCCTGCCCGCTGGATAACCGTGTCCGCAGATCGGGGCAGAACTGGTTTTTTCCAGTGTAGCGATCGTGTCAAGCCCCTGCGGGCGACAAAGTGTGCCCGCTCAGGCCTTGCGCATCACCACCAGGCCCTTGAGGTATTCCCCTTCAGGAAACTCCAGTGTCATCGGGTGGTCAGGTGCGCCCCCCAGGCGTTCGGTGATGTAGCCATCCACCCCCGCATCGGCCCCGGCAGAGGCCACGATCTTGTGAAACAGATCGGCACTGATGCCACCCGAGCACGAGAAGGTGAACAGCACACCGCCCGGCTCCAGCAGTTGCAGCGCCAGGCGGTTGATGTCTTTGTAAGCCCGCGCTGCGCGGTCGGCGTGGGCGGCCGTGGGCGCAAACTTGGGCGGGTCGAGCACGATGGCGTCAAAGCGCACGCCGTCCTTCAAAAACTGGCGCAGCGAAGCATTCACATCGGCGTCCATGAACCGGGCCTGCGCCACATCAAAACCGTTGAGCAGCACATGGGCGCGGGCCCGCTCCAGCGCAGGGCCGGACGAATCGATGGAAGTCACCACGCCACCGCCCTGCCCGCCGGCCTGTTCGGCAGCGCGCATGCCCGCCAGCGCGGCCACGCTGAAGCCGCCCGTGTAGCAAAAGCAGTTCAGCACCTTGCGCAGGTTCAGCCGCTGCACGCAGTCGGCGAAGCGCTTGCGGCTGTCGCGCTGGTCCAGGTAAAAGCCGGTTTTGTGGCCTTCGGCAATGTTCAGCGTCAGGCGCCAGTCGTGTTCGTGGATGGTCAACTCCAGTGGCGGCTCAGGCTGCCCTGTCTGCCCAGCAACAGGCCCACCCCGCAGCCAGCCGGTGGCGGGCTCCAGACCTTCCAGCTGGCGCACGTTGGCGTCCGATCGCTCATACAGCTTGCTCAAGCCCGTGGCCTGTAGCAAGGCATCGGCCAGCACCGCCTTCCAGCGCTCGGTGCCTGCGCTGGTGAACTGGGCCACCAGCGTGTCGCCATAGCGGTCCACGATCAGGCCCGGCAGCCCGTCAGATTCACCGTGCACCAGCCGCACGCCGTCACTCTTCACATCAAATCGTGCTCTGGCGCTTATGGAGCGTGCGCAGGCAGCTATGAAAAATGAAGCATCAATGCGCTGCTTTTCATCAAAGCTCCACACCCGGGCTCGGATGCGCGAATGGGGGCTGAACGCCGCCCAGCCCAAAAACTGCCCCTCGTGCGACTCGACACGCACCGTCTCTCCGCTGTCGCCGCCGCCTTTGGCAATGGCAGAGTCAAAAATCCACGGGTGGCGGCGCTGCAGCGAGCGTTCTTTGCCTTGCTTAAGTCGGATCGTTTTCATCCCTGGATTGTGCAGGCAGCCATCCCGTTAGCCACCGGCCCGAACAGCGGCGAATGACCTCACAGTCAAATAAAAATTTGTCAAAATTGACACAATTTTTCTCATTGATAAAATTTGATTCATATTGTTATCATTTAAGCCAGGGCATCCGATGATCAACGCCGCAACTGCCACATCTACCTCCCTCTCCGCCGCCTCCAGTGGCACCGGGGCGCTGACCCAAATTCGGGAATTCCTGGCATTCAAGATCGCCAACGAGGAATACGGCGTGGACATCCTGCGCGTGCAGGAAATCCGCTCGTACGAAAAGCCCACCAGCATTGCCAATGCACCAGAGCACCTCAAAGGAGTGGTAAACCTGCGCGGCGTCATCGTTCCCATCATCGACCTGCGCATCAAGCTGGGCGTGGGTGAGGTGCGATACGACCACCTCACCGTGGTGATCGTGCTCAACATCGGCGACCGCGTGGTCGGCGTGGTGGTGGATGGGGTGTCAGACGTGCTCACGCTGGAGCCATCGCAGCTGCGCCCCGTGCCCGCGCTGGACTCCAACTTCGACCCCGACCACATCCTGGCGATTGGTTCGGTGGACGAACGCATGCTCATCTTGCTGGACATCGAGAAGTTCCTGTCCGACACCGTGCTGGGTGAGTCCACTGTCGGCGCGCATTGGCGCCAAAGCGCAGCCTGAGTAGCTGACCAGCGCGTAGCGCCCGGCTTCAGGGCTTTTTGCGCGCCCGCGGGTGGGCTGCGTCGTACACCTTCGCCAGGTGCTGAAAATCCAGCCGCGTGTAGACCTGTGTGGTGGTGATGTTGGCGTGGCCCAGCAGTTCCTGCACTGCCCGCAAATCGCTGCTGGACTGCAGCACATGGCTGGCAAACGAGTGGCGCAGCATGTGCGGGTGCACCGGGGTGGTCAGTCCCGCCAGCTGGCTGCGCTGGCGCAGCCGCAGCCACACCGATTGCGCCGTGAGCCGCTTGCCGCGTTGGCCCACAAACAACGCCCCCTCCAGCCTTGCTGCCGCACCGCCAAATGGCTGCGCGCGCAGCGCCAGCCAGGCCTGCAGCGCCTGCACCGCCGCCCGGCCCACGGGCACGCTGCGGCGCTTGCTGCCTTTGCCAAACACATGGGCCTCGCCCGCCTGCAGATCGACCCAGCCTCGACCTTCACGCTCGGCATGCGGGCTGGCCACGGCGTCCAGCCCCACCAGCTCGCCCACACGCAGGCCGCAGCCGTAGAGCAGCTCCACCATGGCCGCATCGCGCGCTTCCAGCCAGGGATCGGCTCCGGTGTTTTCGTAATCGGCCAGGCGCACCGCGTCGTCCACGCCCAGGGCCTTGGGCAGCGGCTTGGGCGCCTTGGGCGCGCGCACATCCTGCACCGGGTTGTGCGCGACCAGGCCCTGGCGCCCGGCCCAGGTGTAAAACCCGCGCCAGCCCGAAAGAATCAACGCAATGCCCCGCCCGCTGCGCCCGCCGCTGTGCATCTGCGCCACAAAGCGGCGGATGTGCGCACTGGTGAGCTGCAGCAGCGGCAGATTCACCCCCGCCGCAAACTGCGCAAGCTTTTCCAAGTCCAGCGTGTACAGCGTGAGCGTGCGCGCCGCCAGCCGCTTTTCCACCCGCACATGCTCCAGGTAGCGCAGGACCTGGGGATCGGTGGGGAGTGATGCGGGCAAGGGCACATCGGCCATGGGCTTAACCGACGTTGGACAAGACAAAAGCTGCCGCCAGCGCCAATGCCCCAGGTCGCCGCAACCGGCGCGGCCCAGGCCAGGGACGCCAAGCAAGGGCCTGCGCCGGCCGCGCCGCCCCGCAGCGACGGCGTCGTCCCCCTGCCCGCGCAGCGCAGCGAAGCGAGAGCGGGGGGAAGGCGCGCAGCGCCTCAGGGGGGTGTCTCATGGCTACTTCAACCGCACCAGCGCCGCGCTGGCCAGCTCCGCAATGCGTGAGAGAAATTCCGTGCCCATGGTGGCGTCAAAGCGCTGCGGGTCGGGCGAGCCCAGCACCAGCAGGCCAAACGCTGGCGTGGCGCTGTCGATGGCGCCTTCGCGCAGCGGCAGCAGGGCCAGCGACTGGGCGGGCTCGCCCGCCTCCTGTGCCAGCCAGCCCGCAGGCTCAAAGCCCAGGTTGGGGCCACAAAACGGCATGGTCAGCGACGAGGCAAACGCCCGCGCGTCTTCACTCGCGCCTTGCGTGAAGTCAGCGTCGATGTAGGGGCCAGCCACCGTCCACACACGCACGGCCGCCTGGGGCACATCGAACAGGGTGCGGATGCCTCTGACCACCGCCTCGGGCAGGTCGAAGGGGTCCTTCACGCGCAGCAAGGCGCTGGTCCACTGGTGCACCTTGGTGGCAATGGCGGTGTTGTCGTTGCTGTTGCGCACCATATCCATGATGCGGTGCTCCAGCCCCTTGATCTTCTCGCGCAGCATCTCGGCCTGGCGCTCCTGCAGGCTCACGGCGCGCTGGCCGTGGGGGCTGGTGATCTGCGCGCTGGCCAGCACCTCGGCATGGCGTTCAAAGAAGCCGGGGGTGTTGGTCAGAAAGTTGGCGATGTCTTCTTCGGTGATCGGGGGAACGTGGGTGCTGGTCATAGGTGGTCTGGGATGTCGATCTGGCCTTCGAACACGGTGGTGGCCGGGCCGGTCATGTAAAGGGTGTCGGTGTCCTGGCCGGTCCAGGCGATGGTGAGGCGGCCGCCGCGCATGTCCACATGCACTTCGTGGTCGAGCAGCCCCAGGCGAATGCCTGCCGCCACGGCCGCGCAAGCGCCCGTGCCGCAGGCCAGTGTTTCGCCCGTGCCGCGCTCGAACACGCGCAGGCGCACATGGCTGCGGCTCACCACCTGCATGAAGCCGGCATTCACCCGCTGCGGAAAGCGCACATGCCGCTCCACCAGCGGGCCCCAGACAGCCACGGGGGCGGTGTCCACGTCATCTACGAGTTGCACGGCGTGCGGGTTGCCCATGGACACCACTGCTACCAAAACAGTAGCTGGTTGCGCGGGTACATCAAGCGCTAGAGGCCATTTTTGCCCCGAACCTTGCGCCACCGGCTGCAAGCCAGCGGTGTCAAATGGCACGAGGGCAGGCTCCAGCACCGGGCGACCCATGTCCACGGTGACGCGGCCATCGGGCGTGAGGCGGGGGGCGATGACGCCGCTGAGCGTCTGCACGCGGATGGTGTCCTTGTCCGTCAGGCCCTTGTCGCGCACGTAGCGTGCAAAGCAGCGCGAGCCGTTGCCGCACTGCTCCACCTCGCCGCCGTCGGCGTTGTGGATCACGTATTCAAAGTCGATGCCTTCTGCGGGCGAGGGGCGCACCGTGAGGATCTGGTCTGCACCCACGCCAAAGTGGCGGTCGGCCAGGTAGCGGTAGTGCGCAGGCGTCAGGCCCAGGCGGCCCTGGGTTTCGTCCAGCACGACGAAGTCGTTGCCAGCGCCCTGCATTTTGGTGAAGCGAATCTGCATGTGCGGATTATCGTCGTTGCCCGGCCGCGTGATG
The DNA here is from genome assembly GCF_964021665.1 of uncultured Acidovorax sp. Taxonomy (NCBI): domain Bacteria; kingdom Pseudomonadati; phylum Pseudomonadota; class Betaproteobacteria; order Burkholderiales; family Comamonadaceae; genus Acidovorax; species uncultured Acidovorax sp. The sequence continues at coordinate 84,523 of NZ_CAXIAK010000001.1, read as the reverse complement.
GGGGCTCCAGCCCCGAGAGCTCCACGCCCCCACTGCTCCCCCACGCACTTCGCCTGCAGGAGCCCGCCCGGCTGCGGCCAAGTGCTGGGCGGCGCGGTTTCTGGCCCGCGTTTGATCTTGATCAGGCGCGCGGCATGACCGCAGTCAATCCCAGCGCCTACCATGGGGCCCGCAAAAAAGGAGTGCCCCATGGGTTTGACGGTGGAAGTTCTGAACGATCTGGAGGCCAGCAACCTCCAGGCTGCATCGCAGGCAGCCTTGATGGAAAACAACGCGATTGCGCTGATTGAATTGCTCGAAATGCTGTGGAGCTGCAACCTGGAAGGCGCCAACACGGTGATCGACGCCGTGCTGCAACGCCTGCTGCAGCTGCGCGCCGCGCGCTGAAGCCCAGCCCGCCTCCCCCCGCAGCGTGTGGCCGGGTGCACCCCCGGCCAGAGTGCCGATAATGGCCCCATGCCACGCACCAGCCAGCACCTGCACCCCTCCCGCCAGCCCGTGAGCCCCCTGCACGCAGCCACCGTGCTGCTGCTGCGCGATGCCTCGCCGGGCGGCGATCTTGAAGTTTTGATGACCCGGCGCTCTGGCAAAGCCAGCTTTGCGCCGGGGGCGTACGTCTTCCCCGGCGGGGGCATTGACGAGGCAGACCGCCTGGCTCACCCCGTGGCCGACCGGCGCCCCACGCAAAGCGACGAACACCTCACCCAGGCCATCGCGGCCATTCGCGAGAGCTTTGAAGAGCTGGGCATTTTGCTGGCGCGCCATGCCAGCGGCCCCCGCCAAGGCCAGATGGCCGACGCGCAAGACATTGCCGCGCTGGACCGCCACCAGCCCTTTGCCGAGCAATGCAGCGCCCGCGGCCTGCGCCTGGCCGCCGACAGCGTGTTCCTGCTGGCCCACTGGACGGCCGACCGCGACCTGCCCCGGCGCTTTGCCGTGCCCTTCCTGGTGGCGCGCATGCCCGAGGGGCAAGAGCCCGTGGCCGACGAAACCGAGCAGTTTGAGCCCGTGTGGGTGCGCCCGGCCGACGCACTGGCGCGGCACGAGGCAGGCCAGTTCTTCATGATCTTCCCGACCATCCGCACCCTGCAGTGGCTGGCCCGCTTTGCCAATACCGACGCCGTGCTGGCCGCCCTGGCGCACGAAAAGCCGCTGTGGACCAGCTGCCCCCGCGCCGGGCTGCTGGGCGGCAAGGAAGCGCACTACATGGAAGGCGATGCCCCCTTCGGCGAACTGGCCCTGGTGTGCCCCGATGGCCAGATCGCCCACCCGCTGGACTGGCAGAGCGAGCGGCCCGTGCCGCTGCTCAAGAACGTGCAGCGCCTCACCGCCCCCAATTCGGGCGTGATGACCGGCCCCGGCACCAACAGCTACCTGGTGGGTGAGCCGGGCACCGGCTTCATCGCCATCGACCCCGGCCCGGCCGACCCCGACCACCTGGAAAAGCTGTGGCGCGCGGCGGGCGGCGATATCCGCATGATCGTGTGCACCCATTCGCACCCCGACCATTCCCCTGGTGCAGCCCCGCTGCAAGCGATGTGCGAACGCGCGGGCCGGGCCAAGCCGCCCATATTGGGCCTGCCATCGGCCCCCACAGCACGGGTGGCGAGCCAGTTCACACCCGATAGAGCGCTACAAAATAATGAGCTACTGGCGCTTACTGGCAAAGCGCTGGAAGGCGAAATCACCCATACCCTGCAAGTGGTGCACACCCCCGGCCACGCAGCCAACCACCTGTGCCTGATCCTGCGCGAAGACGGCCTGCTGTTCAGCGGAGACCACATCCTCAACGGCAGCACCACCGTGATCGACCCACCCGACGGCAACATGGCCGACTACCTCGACTCGCTCGACCGGCTCGATGCCCTGTGCGCCGAACACGACGTGCAATTCATCCTGCCCGCACACGGCTATGTGCTGGACAATGCGCGGGGCGCCATCGCCCAGCTCAAGGCCCACCGCCTGGCGCGCGAAGCGAAAGTGCTAGCCGCCATGCAGGCCCTGCCCGACGGCACAACCGAAGACTGGGTGCGCCACGCCTACAGCGATGTGCCCCCGCGCATGTGGCCTGTGGCCCAGCGTTCGCTGCTGGCCCATGTCGAGCGCATCCGCACCCTGCCACCGGGCAACAATTGACCGCTGCCCCCTCCACAAGAACAACGAGCCCCGCCTCCATGACCGCACCGAATCCCGATCCCAGCCACATTCGCCTTGCCAAGCGCGTGGCCGAGCAGTTGAACTGCTCGCGCAGCACCGCAGAACAGTTCATCGAGGGCGGCTTTGTGAGCGTGGACGGGCAGCTGGAAGAAGCCCCCGGCGCGCGCGTGCGCCCGGACCAGGTCGTCACCGTAGCGCCCGACGCCAGCCTGCTGGAGCTGACCCCGGTCACGCTGCTGCTGCACAAGCCTGTGGGCTTTGAAGCGGGCCTGGGCCTGCCGCAGGGCGCTGCTGCGCACGGCAGCCGCAGCCAGGGCGCGGCGCAGGCCATCACGCTGCTGAGCGCAGCATCGCACCTGCCTGAAGACGCCAGCGGCATCCGTGTACTGCAGCGCCACTTCAAGCAGCAGGAATGCTTCACACCGCTGCCCACCGAAGCCAGCGGCCTGGTGGTCTACACGCAAGACAAGCGCATCGCGCGCAAGCTGACGGAAGACATTGAGTCGCTGGAGCAGGAATGCATCGTCGAGGTGGCAGGCGAGATTGCGCCCAACGGGCTGCAGCGCCTGTGCCACGGCCTGTCGTTCAACGGGCGGCCGCTGCCCCCCATCAAGGTAAGCTGGCAAAACGAGACCAAACTGCGCTTTGCCTTGAAGGGCATCCGCCCCGGCCAGATTCCGGCCATGTGCGAGGCTGTGGGCCTTCGCGTGCTGGGCATCAAGCGCATCCGCATCGGGCGGGTGCCGCTGGCCAAGGTGCCTGAAGGGCAGTGGCGCTACCTGCAGCCCTGGGAAAAGTTCTGACTACGCCCACCCCATAGCTACCAAAAACATAGCTGCCAGCGCTTGTCACGATTGCGCCAGAGGCACTTTTCACTTCAAGCAAACCCCTCTTGATCGGCTGCTAAACTGCGCCCACAAAAGGGAGGGAGAGAATGCACCACAACACCCAAGGCGGCGCTGCAGAACAGCCGTCGGTTTTCATGTCTCAGAACATTGAGGCGTATCCCATGGAATTCACCGGCAGCGGCGGTGAGTACTTCCGGGTCTGGATCGTGAACGTGCTGCTGGGCATCGTCACGCTGGGGTTCTACACCCCCTGGGCGCGCCGGCGCACCGCCATGTATTTCTACGGCCACAGCCTGGTCGCCCACAGCCCGCTCGAATTCACCGCGCAGCAGCGCAAGATGGTGCTGGGCTTCGTGCTGCTGGCCCTCATTTCCATCGCCTACCAAATTGCCGCCAAAACCGGGCAGGACCTGGCCGTGGGGCTGATGCTGCTGGCCGGTGCCGTGCTGGCCCCCTACCTTTGGGCCAGCGCCATGCGTTTTCGGCTGGGGGCCACGCGCTGGAAGGGGCTGCGGCTTCAGTTTTCTGCCACCTGGAAAGAGGTGTATCTGGCCAGCTGGCCGGTGTTTGCCCTGGCGCTGGTGTGGTTTGGTGTTTTCTTTGGCATGCAGATGCTTTCGCCCGAATTGGCCCAAGCCCTCGATGGCCCGGCCGCCAGCGGTGCCCCCAAGGTCAAGCCGCAGTTCACCGCCCCCATGGGCGCCCTGCTGGGCCTGGGGCTGCTGCTGTCCATCCTGTGCTTCATCCGGCTCGAATACAACTACAAAAGCCTGCTAGTGCTGCGCGCCCGCCTGGGCAACGAGCACGGGCGCTGGAAGCCTGTGTACACCGATTTCGTGAAGGTGTGGCTGGCCACCGTGGCAGTGTTCATTGCCTGCGTGCTGGTGGTGTGGCTGGCCGTGACGGCGCTGGCCGGTGGCTCCATCGCCATGCTGCTGATGAGCAAGGGCGCGGGCAAGGGCAACATCTTCTGGATCATCGTGATTGCCATCGTGGGCGTCATCGGCTTCTTCTTTCTGCTGCTGCTCGCATCGGCCCCGGCCCGCGCCTACCGCGAGGCGCGCATGTTCCAGCTGCTGTGGAACAACATCGGCGTGAGCCAGATCGCGCGCTTCAAGTGCAACCTGCGCGCCGGCCGCTTTATGCGTCTTCGCCTCAAAAACATGGTGCTGACGTTGCTGACCTTGGGCTTTTACCGCCCGTTTGCACGGGTGAGCGAATACCGCATGAAGCTCGAATCGGTCACCCTGCACATCAAGGGCGGGGCCGACCAGGTGGCAGGCGTGCTGGTGCGCCAGCAGGAAGGCGGCCTGGGCGATGCGCTGGCCGACGCCGCTGGCCTGGACCTGATTGGCTGACGCATGGCACTGAGCGCAGGCCCAGAGGCCGCGGCCCCCATGCTGCCCGCCCGTTGGTTTGATGGACTCAGCAGCAAGCCACGCCCCGTGATGGTGGTGCTGCAGGCCGGGGCCAAGGGGCCTTCACTGCTGCTGCACCCCTTGAACGAACCGGGCGCTGCGCCCCAGGTGTTCACCCACGCCCAGGTGGGCTGGCCCGAGGCCTGGAGCGACCGCCGCCCCCAGCGCCGTGTGGTGGTGGACCTGCGCGAGCGCGGCAGCCTTGAAGTGGATGCCGTGGCCGCGTGGTACAGCGCCTGGGCGGCCGCGGGCGCCAGGCCCGGCGTGGCCCAGCGCATGCAAACGCGCTGGCCCTTGCTGCTGGGCGCGGTGGCGGTGTCTGTTGTGGCGCTCGGGCTGTTCTACCGCTACGGCACCCCGTGGGCAGCGGCGCAGCTCACGCGCTGGGTGCCCCTGGGGTGGGAAACGCGCTTGTCCGCCGACCTGCTGCAACGCCTGGACGACGGCTTTCTCAAACCCAGCAAGCTGCCCGCCGAGCGGCGCGCCCAGCTCAACGCACGCTTTGAGGCCCTGGCCCGGCAAGCCCCCTACGCCGCCCAGCGCTACGCCAGTTACCGGCCGCCACTCAAGCTGGAGTTCCGCTCTGGCATGCCTGCCAATGCCTTTGCCCTGCCCGGCGGCACGGTGGTGATGACGGACGCCATCGTCCAGGCTGCGGCCGACAAGGGCATCAGCGACGACGCCCTGATAGGCGTGCTGGCCCACGAAATCGGCCATGTGGTGCACCGCCACGGCATGCGCATGGTGGTGGAGCAAGGCGTGCTGAACATGGGCCTGGGGCTGGCCTTGGGCGATGTGTCGGGCGTGGTGTCCACCGGCGCCACCCTGCTCACCAGCCGCGCCTACAGCCGCAGCCACGAGCGCGAGGCCGACTGCTACGCCATGGCCCTCATGCGCCAGGCATCGTTACCCACGGCCCCCATGGGCCAGTTGCTGCTGGCGATTGCGCACGATGAGGAAGACGAAGCCCGCAAGCCCAAGGGCGCCAAGCCTGCTGAATCGACCGCCCCTGCCGCCGAGCCGGCCTCTGCCCCCAAGGCCAAGGACAAAGCTACCCCACGGGAATCGAGCCCGGTGTGGTCGCTGCTCGCCTCCCACCCCGACACCGTGCAGCGCGCCACCGAGCTGCAGCAAGGGCACGCGCCGCATTGCGCACGTTGAGCGCGCGTCCCAAGCAAAAGGGCCGGACCGCGTTGGCAGTCCAGCCCTTGAAAATAAAGTGTGAAGCGCGCCGATAAGCCGGATTCTGTGCACCACGGTTGCCCGCAGTGTGACCGCCATTAATCTGGGCCGGGTGTCGCCACCACGGCTCGGTGCTACCTACCCGCCAGCTCTCCCCGCGGATCCACAAGGTCGAGAGAGGTCGCCCTGCTCCCGTGGCTGGCCTACTTGGTATTGCTGCGCGTAGAGATTGCCCGTTTCACCCCCAGTGGTCTACCTTGCGGCACTCCCCTGGGACTCGTCTCTGTTGCTCTGATCCTCACCTCACGGTGGGCAGCCGTTAGCTGCTACGCTGTCCTGTGCAGTCCGGACGTTCCTCCAGTGCCTGGTTTCCCAGATTGCACCAGCGGCGGTCTGGCGTGCTTCACGGCGCTGATTATCCCAGAGCATGGCGTGCGCTGCGCCGAGGGCATTGAAAATAGATGCTCCACCAGCCACCGACGAGCCATGACAGAACCCACCCACTTCGACACCGGCGCCCGCGAATGGGACCAGCGCCCCACCTCGCTGCAACTGGCTGCCGTGCCCCCGCGCCTGCTGGCACAGGTTCCCTTCGCCACCACCGACCGCGTGCTGGACTTTGGCGCAGGCACCGGCTTGCTGGCCACCGCCATCGCCCCGCAAGTGGCACAGGTCACCGCACTGGACAGCTCCGGCCCCATGCTGCAGGTGCTGCAGGAAAAGGGTTTTGCCAACATCACCACGCTGCAGCAGGACATCTTCGACGGCCTGCCCGAGCGCTACGACGCCGTCGTGAGCTGCATGGCCATGCACCATGTGCCGGACACGCGCGCCCTCATGCAGGCCTTTGCCGATGCACTCCAGCCCGGCGGCCGCATCGCGCTGGTGGACCTGTATGCCGAGGACGGCAGCTTCCACGGCGACAACGCGGCCAAGGGCGTGCACCACTTCGGCTTTGCACCCGATGCACTGCAGGCGCTGGCCGAGCAGGCGGGGCTGCAGGGCATTGCGTTCACCGAAGTGTTACGCGTGCACCGTCCCAATGGGCGCGAGTACCCGCTGTTTCTGATGACGGGGCATAAGCCCTGAGCCAGCACGCTCATCAAAAACCATAGCACCTGCCGCTTTCCACACGGGCACTGGACGGTGTTTTGGCACTAAATCCGCATCTTTTTGCAGCTGCATATCCATATGCCCAGGCAGGCAGAACAAGTGGTTCAGAATGGGCGACACCTTTTCATCCCCTTCTCCAGGAGACGCCATGAGAGTCGAGAACATTCTGCAAACCATCGGCAACACGCCCCACGTTCGCATCAACCGCCTGTTTGGCCCGTCGGCCAACGTGTGGGTGAAGTCCGAGCGCAGCAACCCCGGTGGCTCGGTCAAGGACCGCATTGCGCTGGCCATGGTGGAAGACGCAGAAAAATCGGGCGCGCTGCAGCCCGGCGGCACCATCATCGAGCCCACCTCGGGCAACACGGGCATTGGCCTGGCCCTGGTGGCTGCCGTCAAGGGCTACAAGCTCATCCTGGTGATGCCCGACAGCATGAGCATCGAGCGCCGACGCCTGATGCTGGCCTACGGCGCGCAGTTTGATCTGACGCCCCGCGAAAAGGGCATGAAGGGCGCCATCGCCCGCGCGCAAGAATTGCAGGCACAAACCCCCGGCGCGTGGATTCCGCAGCAATTTGAAAACCCCGCCAACATCGACATCCACGTGCGCACCACCGCCCAGGAAATCCTGGCCGACTTCCCCGACGGGCTGGACGCGCTCATCACCGGCGTGGGCACGGGCGGCCACCTCTCGGGCACCGCCCGCGTGCTCAAGGCCAAGTTCCCGCAGCTCAAGGTGTTCGCGGTCGAGCCCACGGCATCGCCCGTGATCTCGGGCGGTGCACCGGCACCTCACCCCATCCAGGGCATTGGCGCGGGCTTCATCCCCAAGAACCTGGACACCAGCCTGCTCGACGGCGTGATCCAGGTCGATGCAGAACCCGCTCGCGAATACGCCCGCCGCTGCGCGCGCGAAGAGGGCATGCTGGTGGGCATCTCCTCGGGGGCGACGCTCGCGGCCATCGCGCAAAAGCTGCCCGAGCTGCCCGCTGGCGCCAAGGTGCTGGGTTTCAACTACGACACGGGCGAGCGCTACCTGTCGGTCGAGGGCTTCCTGCCCGCGTGATACCGCTCACGGTGCAGCAACGCACCTGAATGACCAGGGCCCTGCGGGGCCTTTGGTTTTTGCGCCACGGCAGCACACCGCCACGGCCAGCCGTCCTACACGGGTAGAGCCCCGTGGCTTCAACAATCGTTTGCACCCCTTGGGATTCCCGTAGCGCGATTCAACCCAGGGGCTTGTTCACAACGATCTGTTCACCCATGGCCACCCCACCCTCCCTGCCGATTGCGTTCAAGGTGCTCACCGTGAATGTGCACAAAGGCTTCACCACCTTCAACCGTCGCTTCATGCTGCACGAGCTGCGCGAGGCCGTGCGCGGTGTGGCGGCAGACCTGGTGTTTTTGCAAGAGGTGCAAGGCAGCCACCAGCGCCATGCGCAGCGCGTGGCCAATTTTCCGCAGGTGCCGCATTACGAATTTCTGGCCGACACGATCTGGTCGCAATACGCCTACGGGCGCAACGCGGTGTATGACAACGGCGACCACGGCAACGCCCTGCTGTCGAAGTTTCCCATCACGCATTACGAAAACCACGACATCTCCATCCGGGGGCCGGAGCGGCGCGGCATGCTGCATTGCGTTCTGCAGCCGCCGGGCCACCACCTGCCAGTGCATGCGGTGTGCGTGCACCTGGGGCTGCAGGAATCGCACCGCCAGCAGCAGTTGCAGCGCGTGTGCGATCTGATCAACAGCTTTCCGGCCGACGAGCCCGTGGTGCTGGCGGGCGATTTCAACGACTGGCGGCATCGCGCCCACGCCGTGCTGCAGCGCGAAGCCGGTTTGGAAGAGGTGTTCGTCCATGCATTCGGCCGTGCGGTGCGCACCTTTCCTGCATCGATGCCGCTGCTGGCGCTGGACCGCATTTACGTGCGCAACGCCGCCGTGCACGCACCGCTGGAACTGCCCCGCAAACCCTGGGACCAACTCTCGGACCACGCACCGCTGGCGGCGGAGATTCTGTTATGACCCGCCCCTTCTTTGCACCGCGCTCTTCCCGCTGGGTGCCGGGCAACCACTTCGAGTTGCTGGAGAACGGAGAGGAGTTCTTCCCCCGCGTGTTCGATGCGATTGCCAACGCCCGGCACGAGGTGATGCTGGAGACCTTCATCCTGTTTGAAGACAAGATCGGCCAGCAACTGCACGCAGCGCTGCTGGGCGCCGCGCAACGTGGCGTGGAAGTGCACGTGCTGGTGGACGGATTTGGCTCGCCCGACCTGTCTGAACAGTTCGTGGGCAGCCTGGTGGCCGCCGGAGTGCATTTCCGCATTTTTGACCCGGGGCGGCGCATTCTGGGCCAGCGGCTGAACGTGCTGCGGCGCATGCACCGCAAGATCGTGGTGGTGGACGGGCAGCTGGGCTTCATCGGCGGCATCAACTACTCGGCCGACCACGTGGCCGAATTCGGCCCCGAGGCCAAGCAGGACTACGCCGTACAGGTGCGCGGCCCCGTGGTGGCCCACTTGCACCACTTCACGCGCCAAGCCGTGCTGCCCAAGGCAGAACGCCAGCGCGCCCGGCAGGCGGGCGTGCTGGGGCACCCCCACGCGGGCACGGCGCACGCCATGTTCGTCACCCGCGACAACCAACAGCACACCAATGACATTGAGCGCCACTACCGCGTGGCCCTGCGTGCCGCGCGCAGCCGCGTGGTGATTGCCAATGCCTACTTCTTTCCGGGCTACCGCTTCATTCGGGAAATGCGCCGCGCAGCCAAGCGCGGTGTGGATGTGCGGTTGATCCTGCAGGGCCAGCCCGACATGCCCATCGTGCGCACGGCCGCGTCGCTGCTGTATGACCACTTGTTGCGCGCCGGGGTGCGCATTTACGAATACTGCGACCGCCCGCTGCACGGCAAGGTGGCGCTGGTGGACGAGGCCTGGGCCACCGTGGGGTCCAGCAACCTCGACCCGCTGAGCCTTTCGCTGAACCTGGAGGCCAACGTCATCATCCAGGACCGCGCCTTCAACGCACAGCTGCACCGCCGCCTGTCGCACCTCATGAACCACAGCTGCCGCCAGGTGCAGGCTTCGCCCTCGGGGCCGTGGGAGGGGCTGCGCCTGCTGCGCAGCTATGTGGTGTTCCACCTCATGCGCTGGTTCCCCACCTGGGCCGGATGGCTGCCCCGCCATGAGCCGGTCATTACCAAGGCCAAAGCCGGTCCAGCCGCCGAGCCCACGCGCCATGCAACCCGCAGCCCTGCCTGAATTGCATCAGCGGCGTGAGCGGCGGCACGGCTGGCGCAGCCTTCCGCAACGCCCGTGGTGGCCCTGGCTGACACGCGGGGCTGCCGCGGCTTTCTTTGTGCTGGTGGCCGGGTTGCTGTTTCGCCAGGCCCGCACGGTGGACTGGCCCGCCGTGCTGCAGGCGTTGCGCGCCCTGCCCCCGGGCACCCTCGCCGTGGCTGGTGCGCTGGCGCTGGCCAGCCACTGTCTGTATGGCACGTTTGACCTGGTGGCGCGCCACTGCTGCGGGCACCGCCTGCGGCGCAGCACCACGCTGGGCATTGCCATGACCAGCTATGCCTTCACACTGAACCTGGGCTCGCTCGTGGGAGGGGTGGGCGTGCGCTACCGGCTGTATGCGCGGCGCGGGGTGGATGCGGGCACCATCGGCCAGGTGGTGGGCACCAGCGTGTTGACCAACTGGGTGGGCTACCTGCTGCTGGCTGCTGTGCTGCCCTGGCTGTGGGCACCGCCGCCGCTGGCAGGCTGGAGTGCACCCGCATGGCAATGGCGCCTGGGCGGCGCCTTGCTGGGCTGCATTCCACTGGCTTACGGTGTGCTGTGTGCGCTGCGCGCGGGGCGTGCCCTCACGCTGCGGGGCCACGCGTTTGCACTGCCCCGCTGGCCCGTGGCCTTGTGGCAAATGGCTGCGTCGGCCGGCAACTGGATGCTGATGGGTGCCGCGCTATGGGCCACGCTGCAGGCGCAGGTGAGTTACCCCGCTGCCTTGGCTACCGTGTTGCTGGGCGCGGTGGCGGGGCTGGTGCTGCGGGTTCCCGCTGGCCTGGGGGTACTGGAAGCCGTGGGCGTGGCCCTGCTGACCAGCCCCAGCCTGGGGCAGGACAGGGTGCTGGCGGCCCTGCTCGCCTACCGTGCGCTGTATTACTTCGTACCCCTGGTGCTGGCTTCGCTGGCCCTGGGTGCAGCAGAACTGCGCTGGCGCCACAGTGCAGCAGCTCCTGCCAAAAATTAGGGCAAATCGGCCTGTAGCGCTTACTACACAAGCGCTTGCAGCTATCAATTTTGAATCAGTGCATTCACCGCAAGCGGGCGCCGCACGGTTTGTCGGTGCGCAGGAAGGCCACCCCCGGTAAAATCACGGCCCCTCGACTTTGCCTGCCGCCCGATCGACACGGGCCCGCAAAACCATGATCCGACTCTCTGAAATCCGGCTGCCCTTCACGGTGGCCGAGGCCCCCGAGGCGCCCCTGCGCGCTGCCGTTTCGCAACTGCTGGGCCTGCCTGCCTCTGACATTGCGCACATCCACGTTTTCAAGCGCAGCTTTGACGCCCGCAAGGCCGACCTGCTGGCCGTCTACATCGTCGATGTCACGCTGATCCAGCCCGAGCGCGAAGCCGCGCTGCTCGCCAGGTTCGCCAGCAACCCGCACATCCAGCCCACGCCCGACATGGCCTGGCACCCGGTGGGCCAGGCGCCTGCCGACCTACCCCTGCGCCCGGTGGTGGTGGGCTTCGGCCCCTGCGGCATCTTTGCCGCGCTGGTGCTGGCGCAGATGGGCTTCAAGCCCATCGTGCTGGAGCGTGGCAAGACCGTGCGCGAGCGCACCAAAGACACCTGGGGCCTGTGGCGCAAGCGCGCGCTCAACCCCGAGAGCAACGTGCAGTTTGGCGAGGGTGGCGCTGGCACCTTCTCGGACGGCAAGCTCTACAGCCAGATCAAGGACCCGCGCCACCTGGGCCGCAAGGTGATGAACGAGTTCGTCAAAGCCGGCGCACCCGAAGAAATTTTGTACGTCGCCCACCCGCACATCGGTACCTTCAAGCTGGTGAAGGTGGTGGAGAACCTGCGCGAGCAGATCATTGCGCTGGGCGGCGAGATCCGCTTCGAGCAGCGCGTGACGGACGTGATCGTCGAGAACGACGCCCAAGGCCAGCGCCACCTGCGCGGCCTGAAGGTGCTGAACCAGGCCACGGGCGAAACCACCGAGCTCGCTGCCTCCCATGTGGTGATGGCGCTGGGCCACAGCTCGCGAGACACCTTTGCCATGCTGTACCAGCGCGGCGTGGCCATGGAAGCCAAGCCGTTTTCCATCGGCTTTCGCATCGAGCACCCGCAAAGCGTCATCGACCGCGCCCGCTGGGGCCGCCACGCGGGCCACCCGCTGCTGGGCGCGGCCGACTACAAGCTGGTGCACCACGCGCAAAACGGCCGTGCGGTCTACAGCTTCTGCATGTGCCCCGGAGGCACGGTGGTGGCCGCCACCAGCGAGCCGAACCGCGTGGTGACCAACGGTATGAGCCAGTACTCACGCAACGAACGCAACGCCAACGCGGGCATGGTGGTGGGCATTGACCCGCGCGACTATCCGCACGACCCCGCTGCGTTCGAGGCCCACCTGGGCCAGACCTACGGTGTGGAGGCGCTGCCTGCCGGGCAGTTCCACCCACTGTCGGGCAGCGTGCTGCAGCGCCAGCTCGAATCCAACGCCTTTGTGCTGGGCGGGCGCGACTACAGCGCGCCGGGCCAGCTGGTGGGCGAGTTCATTGCGGGCAAGCCGTCCACCCAGCTGGGTGGCGTGGAACCTTCGTACAAGCCCGGCGTGGCCCTGGGTGACCTGCACGCCGCCTTGCCTGGCTACGCCATCGAGGCCATGCGCGAAGCCCTGCCCGCCTTTGGCCGCAAGATCAAGGGCTTTGACATGCACGACGCGGTGCTGACGGGGGTGGAAACGCGCACATCCTCGCCACTCAAGATCCCGCGGGGCGATAACCTGCAAAGCCTGAACACCGCCGGCCTGTACCCGGCGGGTGAAGGCGCCAGCTACGCGGGCGGCATCTTGTCAGCCGGGGTGGACGGTATCAAGGTGGGTGAAGCCGTGGCACGCAGCCTGCTGGGCACAGGTGCGGCATGACGGGCGCGCCCCTGCAACGACCCAGCAAGGCGCAGTTTGCCGCCGCCGCGCTGGCCATGGCGGTGGTGGTGCTCGCCTCCAACATCCTGGTGCAGTTCCCCATCAACGACTGGCTGACCTGGGGCGCCATCACCTACCCGGTGGCCTTCCTGGTGAGCGAGATGGTCAACCGCGCCCATGGGCCGGCGCAAGCCCGGCGCGTGGCCTGGGTGGGTTTTGCCGCGGCCGTGGCGGCATCGCTGGTGCTGGCGCCCGCGCGCATTGCCGTGGCTTCAGGCACCGCCTTTTTGCTGTCGCAATGGCTGGACATTGGTGTGTTTGACCGGCTGCGGCATGCCACCTGGTGGCGCGCCCCGCTGGTGGCCACCTTGCTGGCTGCGGTGCTGGACACCGCCGTCTTCTGGAGCATTGCCTTTGCGGGCACCGAAGACCCCTGGGTGACCTGGGCGCTGGGCGACCTGGCCGTGAAGCTGGCCCTGGGCGTGGCGCTGCTGCTGCCGTTTCGCCTGTTCATCGGCCGCCAGCTGGCACAGCGCGCCGCCTGACGCCGTGGCGCGGCCGCACCGCGCCCCCTCTTGACTTGCATCAACCAGCGCGCCGGGCAGCGCGCAACACTTGGGGTCTGCGCGCATCTCGCTGAAGTGGCCTTCGGCGGATCGCTCCCGTGCCTTCACGAACCGGAGTTGTTCCATGTCTTCCACCGCGCCCAGTGCAACCCCCGCTGCCCCTTCGGGCAGTCTCTCCAAACGGCTCGGCCTGGTCGGCGCGGTGCTCGCGCTGATACTGGTGCTGGCGCTGCCCACCCCGGCGGGCTTGCCCTTGGCGGGGCAGACGATGCTGGCCATCCTGGCCTTCGCCGTGATCGTGTGGATGACCGAGGCGCTCGAATATTCGGCAAGCGCGGTGGTGATTGCTGCGCTGATGGTGTTTTTGCTGGCCTATGCGCCCAGCGTGGCCAAGCCCGATGGGCCGGACATGGGCACCGGCGCAGCGCTGAACCTGGCGCTTTCGGGCTTTGCCAACAGTGCCGTGGCCCTGGTGGCAGCAGCGTGTTTCATCGCATCGGCCATGACGGCCACCGGACTGGACCGGCGCATTGCGCTCACGGTGCTGTCGAAGGTAGGGGCCAAGACGCACCACATCGTGATCGGCGCCATGGTGGTGGGCTTTCTGCTGTCGTTCATCGTGCCCAGCACCACGGCCCGCGTGGCCTGCCTCATGCCGATCATGATGGGCTTCGTGCTCGCCTTCAAGGTGGACCGCAAGAGCCGCTTTGCGGCCCTGCTGGTCATCACCACGGCGCAAACCGCCAGCATCTGGAACGTGGGCATCAAGACAGCAGCAGCACAAAACATGGTGGCCATCGGCTTCATCGAAAAGCAGCTGGGCGCCCAGATCACCTGGGGTGAATGGTTTGTAGCAGCGGCCCCGTTTGCCGCGCTGATGACGGTGGCGCTGTTCTTCATCATGACGCGCATGATGGAGCCCGAGATGAAGGAAATTGCAGGCGGCCAGGAGACCATTCGCCAGCAACTGGCCGAGCTGGGCCCCATGACGCTGAACCAGTGGAAACTGCTGGCGGTGGTGCTGGTGCTGCTGGGCTTCTGGTCCACCGAAAAGGTGCTGCACAACTTTGACACCACCTCCACCACCATCGCCGCCGTGGCGCTGATGCTGTTCCCACGCATCGGCGTGATGGACTGGAAGCAGTCGCAAAAGGGCTTCCCCTGGGGCACCGTGGTGCTGTTTGCCGTGGGCATCAGCGTGGGGTCTGCGCTGCTGCAGACCAAGGCCGCTGGCTGGCTGGCGCAGCTCATTGTGAGCAACCTTGGCCTGCAAATGGCCTCGGCCTTCGTGATTCTGATGCTGCTGTCGGCCTTCCTGATTGTCATCCACCTGGGCTTCGCCAGCGCCACGGCCCTGGCGTCCACCATGATCCCGATCGTCATCAGCGTGCTGTCCACCGTGCAAACGCCGGGCATCAACATCGTGGGCATGACGATGATCCTGCAGTTCGTGGTGAGCTTCGGCTTCATCCTGCCGGTGAACGCACCGCAGAACATGATTGCCTACGGCACCGACACGTTCGAGGCGCGCGACTTCGTGCGCACCGGCATCGTGATCACACTGGCGGCGGTGGTTCTGCTGGTGGTGTTTGCGCTGACCTACTGGCCCTGGCTGGGGCTGATGGTGACGCGCGCCTGAAGCGCCCCGTGAGCGCAGCGCCTTCTGCCCACCGGCACCAGCAGGCAAGCGGAAGGCCTCCACCAAGCCTGCCAGCTGCTGCGCCTGCACCCGCAGGCCCTGCGCGGCAGCGGAAGATTCCTCCACCAGCGCGGCATTCTGCTGGGTCATCTGGTCAAGCTGCGACACGGCTTCGCTCACCTGGCTCAGGCCCGTGGTCTGTTAGCGGGCGGCAGTGCTGATCTCGCCAATGATCGTGGCCACCTGCTGCACCGATTGGACAATCTCGCCCATGGTGCCGCCCGCAGCGTGGACCAGTTGGGTGCCTTCGTCCACCTGCCGCACGCTGTCGCTGATCAACCCACCGATCTCCTTGGCCGCCGTGGCCGAGCGCTGCGCCAGGCTGCGCACCTCGCTGGCCACCACGGCAAAGCCCCGGCCTTGCTCACCGGCCCGCGCCGCTTCAACCGCCGCATTCAGTGCCAGGATATTGGTCTGGAACGCAATACCGTCAATCACGCTGGTGATGTCCGCAATGCGGCGCGACGACAGTGCGATACCGTCCATGGTGCCCACCACACGATCCACAGCGTCACGGCCGCGCTGGGCAACGCTGCTGGCATCCGTGGCCAGGGTGTTGGCCTGTACAGCCGCATCAGCACTGTGCCGCACGGTGGCCAGGAGTTCCTCCATGCTCGCAGCGATCTCTTCAAGGTTGGAGGCCGTCTGCTCGGTACGCGCCGACAGATCGCTGTTGCCTGCGGCTATCTCGCTGCTGGCGCCCGCTACCGACGTACTAGCCTGGCGCATGCCCACCACCAACTCCGCCAGGCGCGCCTGCATGCCCGCTAGGCGCGCCAACAGGGCACGCAGTTCGTCCCGGCTGCCCGTTTGCGGCTCGGGCACAGCCGAGGTGAGGTCACCTTCGGCAATGCGATCGGTCACTTCGGAGGCATGGGCCAGAGGCCGCAGAATGGAACGCGACAGCAGCCAAGCGCAGGCCAGACTGAGCAACAGGCCCACCAGCGAGCCCGCCGCCAACAGCGTGATGCCTTGGCGTTCGCTGCGCGCGGCGGCCTCACGGGCCTCGGCCACGCGCTGGCGCTGGAATTCGGCCAGCTTGTTCACCGCTGCCGCATAGGCATCAGCCGCAGGCCGCAGCTGGTTGGCAATGGCGTCCGGCGGCAAAGCCTCGCCCGCCTTGCGGCGCTTTACGAGGTCATCCCGCACCGTGCGAAAGCCATTGCCAGCCTTGTCGATGGCGTCGAATAGCGCCTGAGACTCCGCATCTGCCGCCAGCTCATCCAGGCGCTTGCGCACTTCAGAGGAACGGACCGAGGTGGTTTTGCGGTCGGCTTCGATGCGCGCGGCGTAAGCTGGGTTGTCGATCTCTAACAGCGTTTCCGCGCGGGCGGAGCTGAGCACCACGATCGCGTGCAGTTAACGCGCCAGCAATGCGCGCTCGGACGATGCACCGCCCAGGTCATCCGCAATGTCCTGCAAGCCCGCCAGTCGCCAGATGCCTACCGCTGCCGACAGGGACATGACGAGACAGACCACTCCAAAAGCCAGGGCCAAGCGGACTGCAACACGTGCGTGGGAGATAGACATGGAGGTTCTCGTGAGGAGGAAATGACAATCGCGGCCTTACCGGTGCGGCCGCTACCGAAGTGATATCGACAAATGGTGACGAACCCTTGAACGAACCGACACCAGCTTGCCACTGCGCGCGCGAGAGCAGCCCCAAAACAAAAAAGCCGCCGCAGTACCAGACTGCGGCGGCCTTGAGGCCCGAGAAGGCGTTGCGCCGGTCGTTATTGCTGCTGCGCGTTTTGCAGGGCGGCAATGCGCTCTTCAATGGGTGGGTGGGTGCTGAACAGCTTGCCAATGCCACCGACAATGCCCATGGCGGCCACGCTCTTGGGCAGTTCGCCGGGGTGCATGCCGCCCAGGCGGGCCAGGGCGTTGATCATGGGCTGACGGCGGCCCATCAGCTGGGCTGCACCGGCGTCGGCGCGGAATTCACGCTGGCGACTGAACCAGGCCACGATGATCGCAGCCAGGAAGCCCAGCACGATGTCGAGCACGATGGTGGTCACGTAGTAACCGATGCCGGGGCCAGAGCTTTCCTCGTCGTTCTTGCGCAGGAAGCTGTCCACTGCATAGCCAATGACGCGCGACAGGAACACCACGAAGGTGTTCATCACACCCTGGATCAGCGTCATGGTCACCATGTCGCCGTTGGCGATGTGGGCCACTTCGTGCCCGATCACGGCCTCAATTTCTTCGCGGGTCATGCCTTGCAGCAGGCCTGTGGACACGGCCACCAGGGCGTTGTTCTTGAAGGCACCTGTGGCAAACGCGTTGGGGTCACCTTCGAAGATACCGACTTCGGGCATACCGATGCCGGCCTGGTCAGCAAACTTCCGCACGGTGTCCACAATCCAGCGCTCGTCGGGCGAGCCGGAGCCGTCGATCACGCGCACGCCCGAGGTCCACTTGGCCATGGGCTTGCTGATGAGCAGCGAGATGATGGCGCCGCCAAAGCCCATGACCAGCGCGAAGCCCAGCAGCGCGCCCAGGTTCAGGCCGTTGGCGGTGAGATAGCGGTTTACACCCAGCAGGCTGGCCACCACCCCAAGCACCAGCACGACGGCCAGGTTGGTCAGTACAAATAACAAGATCCGTTTCATGTTCTCTCCGTGGGGTCAACAACAAGTGTTTGTTCGCTCATGTGGGGGCTGGTTCCGTGCAGTTCAAGCATGGATGGCAGGATTGCCGGCCCGCCGCCCCTTCATGGACGCGATTGCATCGCGCTATGGTAGGGGCAAACTCACTGCAGGGCTTATCACACAGGCCATGGCGGGAATTACGCCGCCTGTCCAAGGTTTAGCCCAAGTGCATGTCTGCTCACCGGGGCGGGCGAAACACCTGGGCGTCTGCGTAAAACTCCGGCGCTTCGTTGCCCGGCCACCAGCCGGGCACCCCCAGCACCGGCAGGGGTGCGAAAGGCTTGGCATCCCAGGGCTGGGGCTGCATGGCCTGCGCCAGCCAGCCATCCAAAGCAGCTATGGATTTTATAGCTTGCGGCGCTTGATAGACGTGCGCTACCATCGGTTTTCGTGGTGAAACCAGCTTTTCCAGCAGGGCGTGGCCGAACAGCAACAGCCGGGCCTCGGCCCACAAAGGGCGCAGCTCGATGAAAAGGCGCTGCCAGTCCCGCGCGCGCAGGGCCTGCCACAGCGCAGTGGGCGCTTGCAACAGGGCCCCGTTTTCATCAAACACCGTGAGCGCGTCACGCAGCGGACCGCGCACCGCGCCCACGCCGTCTTGCGCAATCGCCTGGGCCTGCAGTTCGTTGATGCGCCGCTTGGCCTGCGGAAATTCCAGCCACACCAGGCCGTTGAAAAAATCGTGCAGGTTGTCGCGCGTGGGCACGCAGCGGGTGTCCCAGATGAATTGCTCGTAGGCCTGCCCCTCGGGCAGATCGCTCTGGGGCACAAAACGCACCGGCGCGGGGGCGGCTGAAAGCGCGGCATGCACTGGCACACCGGCCGCTTGCAGCGCAGCCGCCAGAGGCTCTCCCCGGGTCTGCCAGGGCTGCAGCCAGGGGGCAGCCCAGTCGATGCGCTCTACACCAGGCGCCACGGCAACGCTTCGCCAGCGCGCAGGGGCTTGAGGTTGGCCTCGCCAAACACAAAGCTTTCGGGCGGCGTCCACGACTCGCGGCGCAGGGTGATGGTGCCGGTGTTGCGCGGCAGGTCGTAGAAGTCGGGGCCGTGGAAGCTGGCAAAGCCCTCGAGCTTGTCGAGCGCGCCCGCGTTGTCAAACGCCTCGGCGTACATCTCCATGGCGGCGTGCGCGGTGTAGCAGCCTGCGCAGCCAGTGGCGTGTTCCTTGAGATGTGCAGGGTGTGGTGCACTGTCGGTGCCCAGGAAGAACTTGTGGCTGCCGCTGGTGGCGGCCTGCACCAGGGCCACACGGTGCGTTTCGCGCTTGAGCACGGGCAGGCAGTAGTAGTGGGGGCGTACACCACCCACAAAGATGGCGTTGCGGTTGTAGAGCAGGTGGTGCGCGGTGATGGTGGCGGCCGTGTAGCGGTCGGCCTGGGCCACGTAGTCGGCAGCGTCCTTGGTGGTGATGTGCTCGAAGACGATCTTCAATTCCGGGAAGTCGCGGCGCAGCGGGATGAGTTGCTGCTCGATGAAGACGGCCTCGCGGTCGAAGAGGTCGATGTCGCTGCTGGTCACTTCGCCGTGCACCAAGAGCAGCATGCCTGCCTTCTGCATGGCTTCGAGGGTCTTGTAGGTTTTGCGGATGTCGGTCACGCCCGCATCGCTGTTGGTGGTGGCACCGGCGGGGTAGAGCTTGCAGGCGACCACGCCTGCGGCCTTGGCACGCACGATTTCTTCGGACGGCAGGTTGTCGGTGAGGTACAGCGTCATCAGCGGCTCAAAGCTCACGCCTGCGGGCACGGCGGCCAGAATGCGCTGTTTGTAGGCCAGGGCCTGCTCGGCCGTGGTGACCGGGGGGCGCAGGTTGGGCATGATGATCGCGCGGCCAAACTGGGCGGCCGTGTGGGGCACTACGGTGTGCAGGGGTTCGCCGTCGCGCACATGCAGATGCCAGTCGTCAGGGCGGGTGATGGTGAGGGTGTGGGGTGCTGCAGTCATGGGCTCCATTGTCCCATTGCCTCCAGCCCTGCCACAGCCTTCTGTAGAATTGCTATGTTTTTCATAGCTGCCTGCGCTTTACATACGGGCGCTAGAGCCATAAATCACTTCAAACCCAAGAAGCGCACACAGCGATTGGCCTCTATTGCCCGAGGCCTTGAGACACTGTGCCCGGAGCGTGATGGAAGCCGGCCTTGACCGTCGCACCCCGATCTCGACGACCCACACCGCACCTGTCCACATAAAAAAAGGCACCCGAGGGTGCCTTTGAACCAGCGTACTGCGGCAGCGCGCCGCAGAGTCATCAGTGCTGCAGGATCTTGTTGAGAAAGTCCTTGGTGCGGGGCTGGCGTGCGTCGGGGTTGTTGAAGAACTCCTCCTTCGAGCAGTCTTCCAGAATGCGGCCGCCCACATCCATGAAAATCACGCGGTTGCTCACCTTGCGGGCAAAGCCCATTTCGTGGGTAACGCACATCATGGTCATGCCTTCGTTGGCCAGGCCCACCATCACGTCCAGCACTTCGCCCACCATTTCGGGGTCGAGCGCCGACGTGGGTTCGTCGAACAGCATCACGATGGGGTCCATCGACAGCGCGCGCGCAATCGCCACGCGCTGCTGCTGGCCGCCCGAGAGCTGGCCGGGGAACTTGTCCTTGTGGGCGATCAGGCCCACGCGCTCCAGCATCTTCAGGCCGCGCTTCTTGGCATCATCGGCCGTGCGGCCCAGCACCTTGATCTGCGCAATCGTCAGGTTGTCCGTCACCGACAGGTGCGGGAACAGCTCGAAATGCTGGAACACCATGCCCACGCGGCTGCGCAGCTTGGGCAGGTTGGTCTTGGGGTCGTGCAGCTTGATGCCGTCCACCGTGATCTCGCCCTTCTGGAAGGGTTCGAGCGCGTTGATGGTCTTGATCAGCGTTGACTTGCCCGAGCCCGAAGGGCCGCACACCACCACCACTTCACCTTTGCTGATGGTGGCCGAGCACTCGTTGAGCACCTGCACTGGGCCATACCACTTGGATACGTTCTTGAGTTCGATCATTTCTTTCTCCAATCTCTTCTCTTGTCACTTTTTCGGGGCGCCGCCCATAAGACCGATGCGGCCTCATGCGGGGACGCCGTGGAGCTGGCTCTGCCAGGCCACTGGCGTCGTCACCCTCGGGGGAAGGCGCCGAAGGCGACTCAGGGGGGCTACCGAATAATTGCGATCTTCTGGTGCAGGCGCTTCACAGCCCAGGACAGCGCGTAGCACATCACAAAGTACAGGACGGCAGCGGCCAGGTACGCCTCGATGGGTCGGCCAAAGTTCTTGCCCGCCACTTCAAAGCCCTTGAGCATGTCGTAGGCGCCAATCGCGTACACCAGCGAAGTGTCCTGGAACAGGATGATGGTCTGGGTCAGCAGCACAGGCAGCATGTTGCGGAAGGCCTGGGGCAGCACCACCAGCTTCATGTTCTGGCTGTAGGTCATGCCCAGCGCCTGCCCGGCATACACCTGCCCACGCGGAATGGACTGGATACCCGCGCGCATGATTTCGCTGAAGTACGCGGCCTCAAACGCGATGAACGTGACCACGGCCGACAACTCAGCACCAATGGGGCGACCGATGATGGCGGGCATCAGCAGGAAGAACCACAGAATCACCATGACCAGCGGAATGCTGCGCATGCCGTTGACGTAGATGGTGGCGGGCACATCCAGCCATTTGCGACCCGACAGGCGCATCAGCGCCAGCACCGTGCCGAACAGCACGCCGCCAATGGTGGCGACCAGGGTGAGCATCAGGCTGAAGTACAGACCCTTCAGGACGAAGTTGGAGATCAGGTCCCAGTTGTAGAAGGAAAAGTCGAGATTCATGTTCAGTGACCTCCGCCCGCGCCGCCCGCAACCACCATGCCGGGGATGCGCACGCGCTTTTCAATGAAGGCCATGATGCGGTTGATGGCGAACGCCGACACGATGTAAAGCCCGGTCACCGCCAGGTAGACCTCGATACCGCGCGAGGTTTCTTCCTGCGCCTGCATGGCAAACATCGTGAGCTCGGCCACCGACACGGCAAACGCCACCGACGAGTTCTTGAAGATGTTCATCGTCTCGCTGGTCAGCGGCGGCACGATGATGCGAAACGCCATCGGCAGCAAAACGTAGCGGTACGTCTGGAACGTGGTGAACCCCATGGCCATGCCCGCAGATCGCTGGCCACGTGGCAGCGCCTGGATGCCCGAGCGCACCTGCTCGGCAATACGCGCCGAGGTAAAAAAGCCCAAGGCAAACACCACCAGCACGAACCCCGGCACGCCCTTCATGGCTGGCACCAGGGTCGGCACCACGTGGTACCACAAGAAAATTTGTACGAGCAACGGTATGTTGCGGAACAGCTCCACCCACGCATTGCCCAGCCGGGTCACGATGGGGCTGTTGGGCAACGTGCGCAACGTGCCGATCAGCGAGCCAATGACCAACGCCAGCAACAAAGCCAGCAGCGATACAGACACCGTCCACCCCCAGGCCGACAGCATCCAGTCCAGGTAAGTGATGTCGCCGCCTTTGCCAAAGCAGCCTTGCACCACTTCCCGTTCAATGGTGTCCTGGCAGAACACCTGCCAATCCCAACTCATAGGATCACCCCTTAGTTATTTGATATTGCGTTGGCGCCACCGCTGGGAAGCCCAACAAAAAACGCCCCTTCAAACCCACTGTTCGAAGGGGCGCAAGTGATCCAGGAATTACTTCTTGGCGTAGTCTTCCATGGGCTTGTCGTTGGGGTTGGCCCAGGCAGCCTTGGTGGCTTCAGACAAAGGCAGGCCGATCTTCACGTTGGCTGGAGGCACGGGCTGCATGAACCACTTGTCGTACAGCTTGGCCAGCGAGCCGTCCTTGATCTGGCGCTTGATGGAGTCGTCCACAGCCTTCTTGAAGGCGGGGTCGTCCTTGCGCAGCATGCAGGCGATGGGTTCCACGCTCAGCACTTCGCCCACGATCTTGTAGTCGGCAGGGTTCTTGGACTTGGAGATGTTGGCGGCCAGGATGGAGCCATCCATCACGAATGCGTCGGCACGGCCGGTTTCCAGCATCAGGAAGCTGTCAGCGTGGTCCTTGCCGAACACTTCCTTGAAGTCGATGCCGCCAGCACGTTCGTGCTTGCGCAGGGTCTGCACCGAGGTCGTGCCGGTGGTGGTGGCCACGGTCTTGCCGTTCAGGTCCTTGATGGAATTGACGCTCGAGTTGGCCTTGGTGGCAATGCGCACTTCTTCCACATAGGTGGTCACGGCAAACGCCACGTCCTTCTGGCGGGCGGCGTTGTTGGTGGTGGAGCCGCACTCCAGGTCCACCGTGCCGTTGGTCACCAGGGGCACGCGGTTTTGCGAGGTGACGGGCTGGTACTTGATGTCCAGCTTGGGCAAGCCCAGTTGCTTCTGGATATCGGCAAGGATGACTTCAGCCATCTCGGTGTGGAAGCCCACGTACTTGCCGTTGCCCAGGGTGTAGGACAAGCCGGAGGACTCACGCACCCCCAGGGATACGCTACCGGAGGCCTTGATTTTGGCCAGCGTGTCGTTCGCCTGAGCAAACACGCTGCCAGCAGCCAAGGCGGTGACGGCAATAGCCAACAAATGCTTTTTCATAGAGGTCTCCTTAGTGGATAGGACAGAGAGAATCGGAAGCGCGCTTGCACGCCAATCGTGCCGGCGGGGCAAGTGCTTCCAGCAATAAGCCGTGGGCGGTCATCTTATTCAGAACGGAACCTGGTCGGTAGGGTATTTCCAGAAGTCCCTGAGTAAATAGCTGACCGGTATGTTCAACGGCTTGTTGTGGGGTGGGATAGGTTGGGCAAACCACTTATCGTAAATCGGATAGATCTCGCGGCTGGTGATCAGACGTTTCATTTCTTCGTCCACCAGCTTTTTAAATTCGGGGTCGTTCTTGGGCAGCATGATGGCCAAGGGCTCGGTGGTGACGCATCGGCCCACCACCTTGAGTGCTTTCGGGTCTGGGCGTGCAGCCGCCAGACCGTACAGGAGCACATCGTCCATCAAAAACGCATCGGCCTCACCCTTCTCGACCATTTCCACGCCACGGGCATGGTCTGGCGCCTCCACGATCTTGATGCCCATCAGGCGCTCGCGATTGGCTTGCGTCACCGCCTTGAGGGGCGTGGTGCCTTGCGTCGAAGCGAGTATTTTGCCCTGCAAGTCTTCGAGGCGATCAATGGAGCTGGAGGCCTTGGTCAACAAGCGTGCGCCCGTGATGAAGTTGGGCACCGTGAAAGCCACCTTCTGGCGGCGCTCGGCATTGTTGGTGGTGGATCCGCATTCCAGATCAGCCTTGCCCTGCTCGATCATTTCCATGCGGTTGGCGGGGGATACCATGACGAACTCCACCGCTATGTCGTTGGCGCCCGTCTTCTTGCGCACCACTTCGGCCAGGCGCAGGCACAGGTCTACCGCATAGCCCACGGGCTTGCCCGAAGCCACGTACGAAAACGGCACGGCAGATTCGCGGTGTGCAATCACCAGCTTGCCCCCGGCGCTGATGCGCTCCAGCACCGTGGCGGCCGTTGCGGCAGGCACACAGCACAGGGCCGCAAGGCACCATGCAAATCCCCAATATTGTTTAGTCATACAAAGTTTCCCTGCGTGACCCAGAAAGCACCTTGCAAACTTTGCGCCATTGCCCGCCGGTGGCGGCCAGCAAGTGCAATTCACCCGCGCGGGCCAACTAAAAACTTACTGCAGACTTTCAGATCAAGGCGCGACTGTACGTTTCAGTTTGGTGAAACACCAATGCTGATTGCGCGCCCTGTTATGCAAAACTTTTATACCCGTATTTACCCTAGGCATGGGCCAGACTGCGTTTGCAGGTAGGCCCAGAGGGCTTGGGCCGTGCCTTTGGCAGACTCCTTGCCCGCAGGCTTTTCACGGTAGGCGCGCACATCCATGGTCATCTGCAAGCCTTCGGTATCGGCGGGTGCAGCACTTACCAGGCGCTTGGAACGCAGTTCCTTTTTCACCGCACTGTGGGGCAGAAAGGCCACGCCATGCCCTTCGAGCGCCATGGCTTTCAGGCCTTCGGCCATGTCGGTTTCGTACACCCGCTCCAGATGGATGGGCGTGTGGGACTCTTTCAGGATCAGCTCCGTCACCCGCCCCAGGTAGGCCCCCGGCGCATAGCCCAGGTAGGGCAGTGGCTGCCCGGCGCGGCCCGGCAGGCGGAACAGCGGGTCGCCATCGGCGTCGGGCTTGCTGTAGGGCGACAGCACTTCCTGCCCCAGGCTGACCATTTCGTAGCGGTTGGCATCCAGCTGAAAGGGCTGGGATGAGTGGTGGTAGGCAATGAGCAGATCGCAGCCACCTTCCACCAGCCGCATCACGGCGTCGTGCACATTCAGCGCAATCAGGCGGCTTTTGAAGGGCCCGAACTTTTCGTGCAGGCTCGACACCCAGGCCGGGAAGAACGTGAACGCCAGTGTGTGCGGCACGGCAAACTCGATCATGTCCTTGCCGGCGCTGGTGTGTCCGCGCAGCATGGCGCGCGTGTTTTGCAGTGCCTGCAGCATTTCCAGCGCCTGGTCGTACAGCGTCTTGCCCGCGGGCGTGAGACGCGTGGGGTACGAACTGCGGTCCACCAGATCAGTGCCCGCCCAGGCTTCCAGGGCCTGGATGCGCCGCGAGAACGCGGGCTGTGTCACATGCCGCAGCTGGGCTGAACGGCTGAAGCTGCGGGTCTCCGCAAGGCTGACGAAATCTTCTAACCACTTGGTTTCCATCGGCAACATTATCCGCGCCTGACTGGAACCTTGCGCACGCAACCCGGCCGACAGGCCCTGCGGAATGGGTGGCGCTTCAAGCGTCGCATAATGTAACGGGGGCTTCAACCACGCGCCCACGTCCTGCCTTGGGTTGCACAACATCCTCGGGGCATCGACATTGAGAACCTGTTCAAAGTCTTTTTGGTGCTGCTGACATGGCTTGCCGCGATGAGGGCAAGGCCTGGAATGCGCTCCATCGCCCCGTACGCTTGTCGGCGCTGTTGCTCACCCAGCATGGCCCGCAGCAGATCGGGCGGCGAGGCACTCGCCCACAGGGTTGCGTTGAAGCCAGCAAAGAGACTCTGAACAGGTTCTGAAACCTGTTCCGTTTTTCCGCACCCGCTCTCCATGTCCTCCACCCCTCCCCCCAGCCCGTCCGAGCAGGAGCCCCGCTCACTGCAGTTTGAAGACTGGCTCACCGTCATCGTCATGGCGGCCCTGGCGCTCATCACCTTTGCCAATGTGCTGGTGCGCTACTTCACCAATTCGTCGTTCGCCTGGACGGAAGAAATCTCCGTCTTCCTGATGATTGCCCTGGCACTCATTGCAGGCTCTGCCGCCGTCGCACGCGACCAGCACATCCGCATCGAGTACTTTGCCGAGGGCGGCTCGGCCCTGCGCAGCAAGCGCCTGTCCATGCTGGGCGCGGCCACCGTGGCTGTGCTGTTTGGCGTGATTGCCGTGCTCAGCGTACGCGTGGTGTGGGACGACTACCGTTTTGGCGAAACCTCGCCCGGCATTGGCGTGCCGCAGTGGTGGTATTCGATCTGGCTGCCCGTGTTCTCGGCCCTCATCACGCTGCGTGCCGTGGGCCTGTTCATCCGCCGCAGCCGCAGCAAGGTCGATGATTCGGAAGCCGCCCGCCCACAGGAGCCCCAAGCATGATCGCCACGCTGCTCTTTGTGGCCTTTCTGGGCCTGATGTTCGTGGGCGTGCCCATTGGCGCTGCGCTGGGCCTGGCGGGTGCCGCCGCCATTGCGCTGGCCAATGCCGACAGCCAGTGGTTTGGCCTGCTGGCCGTGCCGCAGAACTTCTACGCGGGCCTGGGCAAATACCCGCTGCTGGCCATTCCCATGTTCGTGCTGGTGGGCTCGATTTTTGACCGTTCGGGCGTGGCACTGAGGCTCGTCAACTTCGCCGTGGCGATGGTCGGCCGTGGCCCCGGCATGCTGCCACTGGTCGCCATTGCCGTGGCCATGTTCCTGGGCGGCATCTCGGGCTCCGGCCCCGCCAATGCGGCCGCCGTGGGTGGCGTGATGATTGCGGCCATGTCGCGCGCGGGCTACCCGCCCTCGTTCTCGGCCAGCGTGGTGGGCGCAGCAGCGGCTACCGACATCCTGATCCCGCCGTCGGTCGCCTTCATCATCTACTCGGTGCTGGTGCCCGGCGCCTCGGTGCCCGCGCTGTTCGCAGCCGGCATGGTGCCCGGCGTGCTGGCCGGCATTGCGCTGATCGTGCCCGCCGTGTGGATGGCCCGCAAACACAAGATGGGCGCGCTCGAAGCCACCATGCCCCGCCCGCCGTTCTGGAAGAGCCTGCGCGAGGCCACCTGGGGCCTGGCCGCTCCGGTGCTGATTCTGGGCGGCATGCGCGCTGGCTGGTTCACCCCCACCGAGGCCGCCGTGGTGGCCGTGTTCTACGGCCTGTTCGTGGGCATGGTGATCCACCGCACGATCAAGGTGCGCGACCTGTTCCCCATCCTGCGTGAATCGGGCGAGCTGTCGGCGGTGATCCTCATCGTCGTGTCGCTGGCGGGCATCTTTGCCTATTCGCTGTCTACCCTCGGCGTGATCGACCCCGTGGCCAAGGCCATCGTGAACTCGGGCCTGGGCGAATACGGGGTGCTGGCGCTGCTCATCGTGCTGCTCATCACCGTGGGCATGTTCCTCGATGGCATCTCGATCTTCCTGATCTTTGTGCCGCTGCTTTTGCCCATCATGCAGCACTACCACTGGGACCCTGTCTGGTTCGGCGTGATCCTCACCCTCAAGGTCGCGCTGGGCCAATTCACCCCGCCCCTGGCCGTGAACCTCATGGTGTCGTGCCGCATTGCCGGCGTGCGCATGGAGTCCACCGTGCGCTGGGTTGGCTGGATGCTGTTGGCCATGTTCCTCGTCATGGTGCTGGTGATTGCATTCCCCCAGCTGGCCCTGTGGCTGCCCGCAAGGCTGGGTTACTGACTTGAGGCAACGCTGAACAGGTCCCTCATGCGCCGCGAATCCCGGGAAATGTTTTCAGCGTCGCCCTGAGGGCAGGCCCTGCGCCGCAGGGACCGGCCGACCAATCGACACGTAGTGCAGCCCATAACGCGCAGGCAGCTCAGGCGGGTAGAGGTTGCGCCCGTCAAACACGGCACGGTCGCGCAGAAGCTCGGCCATGCGCGCAAAGTCCGGCACGCGAAAGGCTTTCCATTCGGTGACGATGGCCAGCGCATCCGCGCCCTCCAGCGCCTGCAGCGGGCTGGCGCACAGGCGCAGGTCGGGCCGCTCGCCGTACAGCCGACGGGCCTCCTCCATGGCCACCGGGTCGTGGGCCTGCACGCTGGCGCCCGCGACCCACAGCGCTTCCATCAGGGTGCGGCTGGGGGCTGCACGCATATCGTCGGTATTGGGCTTGAAGGCCAGGCCCCACAGTGCAATCACCTTGCCCTGCAGCTGCCCCTCGTAGTGGGCGCGGATGCGCTCGAACAGCACGCGCTGCTGCGCGGCGTTGCGCTGCTCGACAGCCTCCAGCACCACGGGGCGCAGGCCCACGCTGTGCGCCGTGTGGATCAGCGCCTGCACATCTTTGGGAAAGCAGCTGCCGCCGTAGCCAGCGCCCGGGTAAATGAAGTGGTAGCCGATGCGCGGGTCGCTGCCAATGCCCTGGCGCACCGCTTCAATGTCGGCGCCCAGCTGTTCGGCCAGGTTGGCCATCTCGTTCATGAAGCTGATCTTGGTCGCCAGCATGGCGTTGGCAGCGTATTTGGTGAGCTCTGCGCTGCGCACGTCCATCACCAGGAGCTTGTCGCGGTTGCGGTTGAACGGGGCGTAGAGCTCGCGCAACTGGCGCTCGGCACGGGCACTGTCGGTGCCTATCACAATCCGGTCGGGCCGCTGGCAGTCGGCCACGGCCGCGCCTTCCTTGAGGAATTCGGGGTTGGAGACGACGTTGAACTCCAGTTCCAGCCCCCGCGCCGCCAGACCTTCGCGCACGGTGGCGGCCACACGGTCGGCGGTGCCCACGGGCACGGTGGATTTGTTGACGATGCACAGCGGTTTGTCCATGTGCTGCGCCACCGTGCGCGCCACCGCCAGCACGTGGCGCAGGTCGGCGCTGCCATCCTCGCCCGGCGGCGTGCCCACAGCCAGGAACAGCACTTCGGCATGGCGCACGCCCTCGGCGGCATCGGTGGTAAAGCGCAAGCGACCCAGGGCGGCGTTGTCCGCCACAAGGGGCTGAAGCCCGGGTTCATAGATGGGAATGCGCCCGGCGCGCAAAGCCTGCACCTTGGCTTCGTCCACGTCCACGCACAGCACCTCGTGGCCCACATCGGCCAGTACAGCCCCTTGCACAAGGCCCACATAGCCTGTGCCAAATACGGTGACTTTCATGCTGCGTAAAACTCCTTGAACCACTGTACAAAGCGGGCCACCCCGTCGCTCACCGCGGTGTTGGGCGCAAACCCCACCCACTCGGCCAGCGCACGGGTGTCGGCGGCGGTGGCGGTCATGTCGCCGGGCTGCACGGGCAGCAGGCGCTTGCTGGCCTGCACGCCCAGCGCGGCCTCGATGGCGGCGATGTAGTCCATCAGCACCGTCGGCTGGTTGTTGCCGATGTTGAACACCCGGTAGGGTGCCTGGCCGCGGCCGGGGTGTGGCGCCTGCGGATTGAAGGCCGGATCGGGCGTGGCGGGCTTGTCCAGCACGCGCAGCACGCCCTCGACGATGTCGTCGATGTAGGTGAAATCGCGCACCAATTGGCCCTGGCCGTAGACGTCGATGGTCTGTCCCGCCAGGATGGCCTGGGTGAACTTGAACAGCGCCATGTCGGGCCGGCCCCAGGGGCCATACACCGTGAAGAAACGCAGCCCGGTGGTGGGCAGCTGGAACAGGTGGCTGTAGGTGTGCGCCATCAGCTCGTTGGACTTCTTGGTGGCCGCATACAGGCTGATGGGGTGGTCCACCGCGTCGGCCTCGCTGAAGGGCAGCCGGGTGTTGCCGCCATACACGCTGGAGCTGCTGGCATACACCAGGTGCTGCACCGGCCAGGCGCGGCAGGCCTCCAGCAGGTTCACAAAGCCCGCCAGGTTGGCATCCACGTAGGCGTGCGGCTGGTCGATGGAATAGCGCACCCCCGCCTGAGCCGCCAGATGCAGCACGCGGGCGGGGCGCACCCGCGCAAACAGCTCGGGCAACGCCTGGCGGTCAGCGATGTCCAGCCGCTCAAAGCGGAAGTTCGGGTGCGGCAACAGGCGCGCCAGCCGCGCTTCTTTCAGCGCCGGGTCGTAGTAGGCATTGAGGTTGTCGATGCCGACCACGGTGACGCCGCGCGCAAGCAGGCGGGCGCAGGCGTGCATTCCGATGAATCCGGCAGCGCCAGTGACAAGCACAGTGTTCATGGCGAAGGCAATGGGTTGGGGGATCGGGGTGAGGCAGCAGAGGGTACTGCCAGGGCTGGATGCCAGAGAAACTGGTAGCGCATGGGAGGCTGGCCCGCTTTCGCGTGCAGATAGGGCAGCTCCAGCGTGACCGGCGTTGTGGGCAGCGCGGGCGTGTGCCACCAGCCGGACGGCGGCTGTGGAGCGCCGCGCGCCACCTGCAGCCATCGCTGGTCTGCCCCGCCGCGCAACACCTCCACTGCGCATGCGCCTGCGAGCGGCTCCGTTGGGGGCGTGGCCTGCGGGGCGGGCACCTTGCACACGGATACCGGCGCCTGCACAAACTGCAGCCGCAGCTGCCCGGCCAGCACGGCATCACCGGCCCCGATGGGGCTGCGGCCGTCATAACCGGCTGCGCGCAGGGCGCCAGCCAGCGCGGCGACGGGCTCGTTCAGCTCGTCGGGCGCGCCCCGCTGGCCATTGCCCCAGACCCGCAGGCTCAGCGCCAGCCACACCAGCACCGCCATGCCCAGCAGCATCCCGCCAAACAGCCTGCCGCCCCGATGCCCTGCCAGCCCGGGCCGCCAGGCAAACGCCATCAGCGGCACCGTACACAGCAGCGGGTAGAGCCAGCGGCCCTTGATGTGCGTGACACCGCCCACAACGACCAGTGCCGCGAGCGCCAGCGCCAGCAGCAGCACATAGCGGCCAAACAGGGGCAAGACACTGTCGGAAAGACTTGGACCCGGGCTGGGCTCCGCCACCGCTGGCGGGGGCGTGGACCGCCACCAGCCGCTGCGAAACGCCACCAGCGCCAACAGGGCAAAAAGCAGCAGGTTGGCCAGCACCGCCTTGGCCAGGCTCAGCACGCCGCGCACCACCGGGTGCTGGTCGCCAACGGACTGCAGCTTGCCCACGGTGGGGGCACTGGCGGCCTGCCAGTGCTCCAGCAGCCACAGGCCATGCGGAAGCACAACGAGCAGTGCCAACACCGGCAGCCACCAGGCCCCACGCTCGCGCAGCAGTGCCCGGCCTGCCGGCAGCGACAACAGTGCGCCGCCCAGCACCGCGGCAAACAGCGCGAAACTGTATTTGGACAGCATGCCCAGCCCCAGCAGCAACCCCAGCAGCGCGAACCCCGCCGGGCGGGGCTGGCGCAGCTGGCGCAACAGCGCCCACCAGGTGGCGGCGACCAGACAGGTGAGCAGCACCGAGTGCGTCAAATCGCGCAGCGATTCCCACCCCATGGCGGGGATCAGCAGCAGGCTTGCCGCCGCCCACAGCGCCGCGCGCTCGGGCATCAGGGGCAGGGCCGTGCGCCACACCAGCACCAGCGTCAGGCCCAGCAGCATGAATTTCAGGCTCGACAGGGCCAGCACGCTCGGCCCCAGCAGGGCAAACCACCCCGCTTGCAGCCACGTGTACAGCGGCGGCTGGCTGCCATAACCCCAGGCGAGCGTCTGGCTCCACAGCGCCTGTTCGGCCTCATCCAGTTCCAGCGCTGGCGACACCGCCACGCGCGACGCCACATGGGCGAGCATCCAGAGCAGGCACCACGCAAGCGGGTGCATCCAGGGGGACCAACGGGGCGGCGGAGCAATAGACAAGGTAGGTAACCAGAAAATAAAGCCGCAGCGGCCCAGAGAGCAAGGCGGGCAGCGGCTTGGCGGGCCTTTGCCTTGGCACAATACCAAGTCCATTGACCACACCCGAACCAACCCATGCGCGATTCCAGCACCACACCGCCCGAAGTCTCGATTGTGGTGCCCATTTACAACGAACTCGAGAATCTTCCCGACTTGGTCGAGCGCATTCATGGGGCAATGGCCACCCAGCCCCTGAGCTTCGAGCTGATTGCGGTAGACGACGGCTCCAGCGACGGCAGTGCTGCCCGCCTGCGCGAGCTCGCCGAGGGCCGGCCCTGGCTGCGCGCGGTGTGCCTGGTACGCAACTACGGCCAGTCGGCCGCCCTGCAGGCGGGTTTTGACCGGGTCCGCGGCCGCTATGTGGTCACGCTGGATGCCGACCTGCAAAACGAGCCCCAGGACATCCCCCTGCTGCTGCAGCGCCTGGAGACCGACCCCGACGTGGACATGGTGTCGGGCTGGCGCCACCAGCGGCAGGACAAGGCCCTGTCGCGACGCCTGCCCTCCATGCTGGCCAACCGGCTCATTTCGCGCAGCACCGGCGTGCACCTGCACGACTACGGCTGCGCGCTCAAGGCCTACCGCCGCCCCATCATCGACCGCATCCGCCTGTATGGCGAGCTGCACCGGTTCATCCCCTCGCTGGCCAAAGAAGCCGGCGCACGCATCACCGAGGTGCCGGTGCGCCACCACGCCCGCACCCGGGGCGTTTCCAAATACGGCATCGACCGCACCTTCCGCGTGATCCTGGACCTGATGCTGATCGTGTTCTTCATGCGCTATCGCCACAGGCCGCTGCACGCCTTTGGCGGCATGGGCCTGTGGCTGGCCACGCCGGGCCTGCTGATGCTGGCCTGGCTCGCGGGGCTCAAGCTGCTGGGGCACGATGTGGGCGGGCGGCCGCTGCTGATCACGGGCGTGATGCTGCTGCTGATGGGGCTGCAGCTCATCGTGGCCGGTCTGGTGGGCGAGATGCTGATCCGCATCTACCACGAAGGCCGGGGGCAGCCCCAGTTTTACGCGCACGAGCACGACCCACTGGCCGACGCAGCCCCTGCAGCCGGCCCACCTGACGCCCCGCTGGCATGAGCCGCGCCCACAAGGCCCTGCTGCGCGGGCTGCTGGGTCTGGGCCTCTTGCTGGGCGTGGTGGTGCTGGCGGATCTTTCGCAGCTGTGGCAGCGGCTGCGACAGGCGCAGCCGTTGTGGCTTCTGGCGGGGCTGGCGCTGGCGCTGGCATCCAACATCGTGTCCGCCCTGCGCTGGCGGGCGCTGGTGCAGTGGCTGGGAGCCGCGATGCCCTGCCGGTCTGCGCTGCGCTGGTACTTCCAGGCCATGGGCCTGAACGCCCTGCTGCCCGGCGCCGTGGTGGGCGGCGACGTGTACCGGGCGGTGGCCTTGCGGCAAAGCGGGGAGAGTGCCATGGCGGCCAGTGCCTCGGTCGTGCTGGACCGGCTCAGCGGGGTGTGGATGCTGTGCGTGCTCGGGGCCCTGGGTGCGCTGGCCTCGGCCCCGGTGCTGGCGCCCTGGGCGGGGGTGCCTGCCTGGGCCCTGGCCGGCCTGGCAGGCTTGGCCGCCGGCCTGGGGCTGGTGCTGCCCTGGGCCGGCATGCGGCATTTGCGCCGCCGCAAAGCGCCCCCGCACCGCTGGCTGGCCGCGCTGCACACGCTGGCCAACCAGCCCGATACGGGGCAGCGGCTGCTGCGCCAGGCGCTGGCATCCATGGCGGTGCAGGTGCTGTCGGCCGCCGCACTGGCAGCGGGTGCATGGGCCCTGGGGGTGCAGGCAACCTGGTCGGCCTGGGTCTTTGCCATGGCGCCCATCTTTTTGCTGGCTGCGCTGCCCGTCAGCGTCGGGGGCTGGGGCACCCGCGAGGCCGCCGCCGTGCTGGCGCTGGCGCCCTTTGGCGTGGACGCCGCCGGCGCCGTGGGTGCGGCCCTCGTGTATGGCCTGTATGGACTGGTGCAGGGCGGCGCAGGGGCGCTGGCGTTCGGCCTCGGTGCCACGCGCGACAACCATCCGTAGCGCCGCACCATGGGCAACGCTGGCACGCTGCCCCCGCCCTCGCGGGCACGGCTGCCGCACCCGCCGCCACCAGCAAAACATCACTTTGATGGTAGAAAGTGGCCCTAACGCTTGTCAAAAAAGCGCTACCAGCTATTTATTTCATAGTAAGGAGACTCCATGAAACTGCGCACCTTCCTCACCACCGCCCTGGCCGCTGCCGCCGCCCTCGCCTTCACGGCGCCAGCCGCCATCGCACAGACGGCGTACAAGAGCGAATACCGCATGTCGCTGGTGCTGGGCACCGCCTTCCCCTGGGGCAAGGGCGGCGAGCTGTGGGCCAACAAAGTGCGCGAGCGCACCAATGGCCGCATCAACATCAAGCTGTACCCTGGCGTATCGCTGATCCAGGGCGACCAGACGCGCGAATTCAGCGCGCTGCGCCAGGGCGTGATCGACATGGCCGTGGGCTCCACCATCAACTGGTCGCCCCAGGTCAAGCAGCTCAACCTGTTCTCGCTGCCCTTCCTGTTCCCCGACTACGCAGCCGTGGACGCGGTGACGCAGGGCGACGTGGGCAAGCAAATCTTCGCCACACTGGACAAGGCAGGCGTGGTGCCGCTGGCCTGGGGCGAAAACGGCTACCGCGAAATCTCCAACTCCAAGCTCGCGATCAAGTCGCCCGCCGACCTCAAGGGCCTGAAGATCCGCGTGGTGGGCTCGCCCCTGTTCCTGGACACCTTCACCGCCCTGGGCGCCAATCCCACGCAGATGAGCTGGGCCGATGCCCAACCCGCATTCGCCAGCGGCGCGGTGGATGGCCAGGAGAACCCCATTGCGGTGTACCAGGCCGCCAAGCTGCACACCGTGGCGCAAAAGCACATCACCATGTGGGGCTACGTGAACGACCCGCTGATCTTTGTGGTGAACAAAGACATCTGGAACAGCTGGACACCCGCCGACCGCGAGATCGTGAAGCAGGCGGCCATTGACGCAGGCAAGGAAGAAATCGCCATCGCCCGCAAAGGCATGGTGGAAGCCGACAAGCCCCTGCTCAAGGAAATCGCTGCCAACGGCGTGACCGTGACCCAGCTGTCGGCCGCCGAGCGCGAAGCCTTCGTGAAGGCCACCCGCCCCGTGTACGACAAGTGGAAGAACCAGATCGGCGCCGAACTGGTGACCGCCGCTGAAAAGGCGATTGCTGCACGCAAGTAAACGCAACGCTCCTAAAACCATAGCTTCTAGCGCTTGTACAGCAAGCGCTAGAAGCTTTTTTTATGCCTAAAACCCTGACCCCAACTGGGCAGAAGCCCGACTAAGACAACGCAACCTACCGATTTAAAATTGGTAATACCAATAAAGAAAAATAAAGCTACAAAGACCATAAATCAGTATTAACCCTATCAGGCATACCTCCCGGAAAGACCCAGAATCTCGCCAATTCGCATGGATAAGCATTTTTTGGTCACACCAATTTAGGCCAATGTCTACCTGTGAAAGCAAGGCGCCGCCCGCCCCTTTCACGCAGGCCCGCAAGCACAGGTCGCCCGCCGACCTGCAATGTGAGCTAGCCCGGAGACCACGCCGCCTGGTCGGCGCGTCCACTGCGGTGAAGAAAGCCATGGGCCCTGGGCCCCTGTCTGCGTTTCAATGTCTTTGTCTTCGTTATGCAAACCCTCTGGCAACAAAACTACGACCCGGCCGGGAACATCTGGCTCTCCGCGCTCGTAGCCCTCATTCCCATCGTCTTCTTCTTTCTGGCCCTGACCAAGCTGCGGCTCAAGGGCTACCAGGCGGGCACCGTGACGGTGCTGCTGGCCCTGGGCGTGGCGCTGCTGTTCTACAAAATGCCCGTGAGCGCCGCGCTGGCCTCGGCCGTGTATGGCTTCTTCTATGGCCTGTGGCCCATCGCCTGGATCATTGTGGCGGCCGTGTTTCTGTACAAGCTGTCGGTCAAGACCGGGCAGTTTGATGTGATCCGCAGCTCCATCCTGTCCGTCACGCACGACCAGCGCCTGCAGCTCATCCTGGTGGGTTTCTGCTTTGGTGCGTTTTTGGAAGGCGCGGCTGGCTTTGGCGCCCCCGTGGCCATCACCGCTGCGCTGCTGGTGGGCCTGGGCTTCAAGCCGCTGTATGCCGCCGGTTTGTGCCTGATCGCCAACACCGCCCCCGTGGCCTTTGGCGCGATGGGCATTCCGGTCATCGTGGCGGGGCAGGTGTCGGGCATTGACCCCTTCCTCATCGGCCAGATGGCCGGGCGCCAGTTGCCCTTCATGACCATCCTGGTGCTGTTCTGGATCATGGCGATCATGGACGGCTGGCGCGGCGTGAAGGAGACCTGGCCTGCCGTGCTGGTGGGTGGCGGCTCGTTCGCCGTGGTGCAGTTCCTCACCGCCAACTACATCGGCCCCGAGCTGCCCGACATCACCTCCGCCATCGTCTCGCTGATTGCCCTGACGGCCTTCCTCAAGGTGTGGCAGCCCAAGCGCATCTTCCGTTTTGATACGGCAGAAAGCACGACCAGCCAGACCACCGGCACGAAAGCACCCGCTACAGCCAAGCCCCAAGCCGGTGCCACAGCGCCCCTTACCGCAGGCGCCATCCTCAAGGCCTGGTCGCCCTTCATCATCCTGACCGCGATGGTCACGCTGTGGAGCCTCAAGCCCTTCAAAGCACTGTTTGCTGCCGGTGGCCCGCTGGCTTCCACCATCATCAACATCCCCGTGCCCATGCTCGACAAGCTGGTCGCCAAGATGCCCCCGGTGGTCGCGCAGGCCACACCTTACGGCGCGGTGTACACCTTCAACTGGCTGGCCGCCACTGGCACGGCCATCCTGATTGCCGCCATCCTGACCATCGCCTTTGCCCGCTTCTCGCCCGCCAAGGCCGTGGCCACGCTGGGCGAGACGGTGCGCGAGCTGGTCATCCCCATCTACTCCATCGGCATGGTGCTGGCCTTTGCCTTCGTGGCCAACTACTCGGGCCTGTCGGCCACGCTGGCCCTGGCGCTGGCCCACACGGGCCAGGCGTTTGTGTTCTTCTCGCCCTTCCTGGGCTGGATTGGTGTGTTCCTCACGGGCTCGGACACCTCGGCCAACGCTTTGTTTGGCGCACTGCAGGCCACCACGGCCAACCAGCTGGGCCTGTCGCCCGTGCTCACCGTGGCGGCCAATACCACGGGCGGCGTCACCGGCAAGATGATTTCGCCTCAGTCCATCGCCATCGCCTGCGCGGCCGTGGGCCTGGCGGGCAAGGAATCGGACCTGTTCCGCTTCACCGTCAAGCACAGCCTGGTGTTCGCCGCCATCATCGGCATCATCTGCACGCTGCAGGCGTATGTGTTTACGTGGATGATTCCGGGTCATTGAAACCCTGAATCCGAGAGCCCCCATGCGCCTGGCCGATCACGTTGTCGAAAAACTGCTTGCCCTCGTGCAAGACCGCGGACTGCAGCCCGGACAAAAGCTGCCCGCAGAACGGCAACTGGCGGAGGAGCTGGGGGTGTCGCGCACCTCGGTGCGCGAAGCCATCCAGAAGCTCACCAGCCAGGGCGTGCTCTCGGCCCGGCGCGGCGACGGCACCTATGTGCAGCAGATCCACAAGCCCGCAGAGTGGCTGCAAGAAGCCATGGTGCCTTTGGCGGGCCTGATCGAATCAGACCCGCACTACCGCTACGACGTGCTGGAGACCCGCCACGCGCTCGAAACCAGCACCGCCTGGCTGGCCGCACAGCGCGCCACGGCGCAAGACAAAGCCCACATCCAGCGCTGCTTTGAAGTGATGCTGCAGCACCAGCAAAGCGGCCACGCCGAGCTGGCTGCGCGCGCCGATGCGCAGTTCCACCTGGCCATTGCCGAAGCCTCGCACAACCTGGTGCTGGTGCAGGTGATGCAGAGCCTGTTCACCGTGGTGCTCTCCACCGTGGAGCGCAACCGCCACGACATGTTCCGCCTGAGCGCGCCCGTCACGCTGCAAGCCCTCACGGCGCAGCACCAGGCGCTGATGCAGGCGATTCTGGACGGCGACCCGCAGCGCGCACGCGAATGCATTGGCGAGCACCTGGAGCATGTGCGCACCACCATCCAGCGCATGGACGAAGACCGCGCACGGCGCGAACGTTCCATGCGCCTGCCCCTGGATCTAGCCCCCCAAGACCTGAAACAGCCACCATCATGATCATCTCTTCCAGCGCCGACTACCGCGCAGCAGCGCAACAGTTTCTCCCCCCCTTCCTGTTCCACTACATCGACGGCGGCGCCTATGCCGAGCAAACGCTGCGCCGCAACGTGGACGACTTCGCCGCCGTGGCGCTGCGCCAGCGCGTGCTCAAGGACATGAGCCAGCTCGACACCAGCATCGAGCTGTTCGGCGAAAAGCTCAGCATCCCCGTGGCCCTGTCGCCCGTGGGCCTGACCGGCATGTACCGCCGCCGCGGCGAGGTGCAGGCCGCCCGCGCGGCTGACCGCCACGGCATTCCGTTCACCATGTCCAGCGTGTCGGTCTGCCCCATTGAAGAAGTGGCGCCCAAAATCAAACGCCCCA
This sequence comes from uncultured Acidovorax sp., assembly GCF_964021665.1. Taxonomy (NCBI): domain Bacteria; kingdom Pseudomonadati; phylum Pseudomonadota; class Betaproteobacteria; order Burkholderiales; family Comamonadaceae; genus Acidovorax; species uncultured Acidovorax sp. The sequence continues at coordinate 46,212 of NZ_CAXIAK010000001.1, read as the reverse complement.
TGTGGTTCCAGCTCTACGTGCTGAAAGACCGGGGCTTCATGCAGAACGCGCTGGAGCGCGCCCAGGCCGCAGGCTGCTCCACCCTGGTGTTCACGGTGGACATGCCCGTGCCCGGCGCCCGCTACCGCGACGCGCATTCGGGCATGAGCGGCCCCAACGCCCCGCTGCGCCGCTACTGGCAGGCCGTGACGCACCCGCGCTGGGCGGTGGACGTGGGCCTGCTGGGCCGCCCGCACGACCTGGGCAACATCTCCGCCTACCGGGGCAGCCCCACAGGCCTGGCGGACTACATGGGCTACCTGGGGGCCAACTTCGATCCGTCCATTTCGTGGAAAGACCTGGAGTGGATTCGCGCCTTCTGGAAGGGACCGATGGTCATCAAGGGCATCCTGGACCCTGAAGACGCCAAGGACGCCGTGCGCTTTGGCGCGGACGGCATCATCGTCTCCAACCACGGTGGCCGCCAGCTCGACGGCGTGCTGTCTTCCGCCCGCGCTCTGCCCGCCATTGCGGACGCAGTGAAGGGCCAGATCAAGATAATGGCCGACTCGGGCATCCGCAACGGGCTGGACGTGGTGCGCGCCCTGGCCCTGGGTGCCGACTGCGCCATGATCGGCCGCGCCTACATCTACGCGCTGGCCGCTGCGGGCGAGGCGGGCGTCAAGCACCTGCTGGAGCTGCTGGAAAAAGAGATGCGCGTCGCCATGACCCTGACCAGCGTGGCCAAGGTGGCCGACATCTCCGCTGATTTGCTTGCGCGCGAAGCATGAGCGTGGTCCCGCAAATCAGCCGCGAGGCTTTGCTGGCGCAATTGCGTGACGCCGTGGGTGCTGCCCATGTGCTGACCGACGACCAGGCCACGCGGCGCTTTCGCAAAGGCCACCGCACAGGCGAAGGCCCGGTGCTGGCCGTGGTGCGCCCCGGCACGCTGCTGGAGCAGTGGAAGGTGCTGCAGGCCGCTGTGGCGGCGGGCCGCATCGTCATCATGCAGGCGGCCAACACGGGCCTGACGGGTGGCTCCACCCCCGACGGTGCCAACTACGACCGCGAGATCGTGCTGGTGAACACGCTGCGCATCACCGGTGTGCAGGTGATTGCCGGGGGCGATCAGGTGGTGTGCCTGCCCGGTGCCACCCTGGACAAGCTGGAGCAGACGCTGGCCCCGCTGGGGCGCGAGCCGCACTCGGTCATCGGCTCGTCGTGCATCGGCGCGTCGGTGCTAGGCGGCATCTGCAACAACTCGGGCGGCGCGCTGGTGCGCCGCGGCCCGGCGTACACCGAACTGGCCCTGTATGCCCGCGTGAAGGACGACGGCACACTGGAGCTGGTGAACCACCTGGGCATCGCCCTGGGCAACACGCCCGAAGAAATCCTGACCCGCCTGCAGAACGGCGACTACGCCGAGGCTGACGTTGAGCGCGACACAGGCCGCGCGGCCTCTGATGCCCGCTACGCCCAGGACGTGCGTGCCGTGGATGCCGACACCCCCGCCCGCTTCAATGCCGACCCATCGCGCCTGTTCGAGGCCTCGGGTTCCGCAGGCAAGGTGTGCCTGTTTGCCGTGCGGCTGGACACCTTCCCCAAGGAACCCAGCACCGTGTTCTACATCGGCAGCAACACGCCCGATGACCTCACCGCGGTGCGCCGCCACCTGCTCACCGCCCTGCCCCGCCCACCCATTGCCGGTGAATACATCCACCGCACGGCGTTTGACATTGGCGAGAAGTACGGCAAGGACACCTTCCTGCTCATCAACCACTTTGGCACGGCCCGCGTGCCTGCGGCCTTTGCACTCAAGAGCCGGTTCGATGGGTTCTTTGAACGCCTGGGGATGCGCGGCTTTGTGGACCACGCCATCCAGGCGGTGACCCGTCTGCTGCCCAGCCACCTGCCTCGGCGCGTGCGCCAGTGGCGCGACCTGTACGAGCACCACCTGCTGGTGCGCGTATCGAACGACCAGGTGGAAGCCACGCGCGCTTTTCTGGCCGAACACTTTGCGCCTGCGCACACGGCGGGCGGCTGGTTCGAGTGCGATGCCGACGAAGGCCGCAAGGCCTTCCTGCACCGCTTTGCCATCGCAGGCGCAGCCATCCGCTACCGCGAGGTGCACCGCCGCGAGGTCGAAGACATCGTGGCGCTGGACATTGCCCTGCGCCGCAACGACCGCGAATGGGTGGAGCAACTGCCGCAGGACGTGGAGCGCGATGTGGTGCACAAGCTGTACTACGGCCACTTCTTCTGCCATGTGTTCCACCAGGACTACATCGTGAAGAAAGGCGTGGACCCGCTGGCCATGGAGCACCGTATGTGGGAGCTGCTGGACGCGCGCCGTGCTGAATACCCCGCCGAGCACAACGTGGGCCACCTCTACGTGGCCAAGCCTGCGCTGGCGGGCTTCTACCAATCGCTGGACCCAACCAACACCTTCAATCCCGGCATCGGCCACACGCCGCGCGGGCGCAACTGGCAGGAGTGCAACCACGCCATCGGCGGCTGGCCCAAGGGGTACTCCGAAAACGCCTGAGCGCGCGCAGCCCGGCTATGGTCCATCGGCCGCAGCCGGGTCAGCGGGCGGCGCCGGGTGCTTGATGGCGTTCTTCACCAGCTTGCGCTCCACCGCGTCGCGCAAGTCCACGCCGGTGTGGTCGGCCAGCTGCAGCAGGTAGAGCAGCACATCGGCCATCTCTTCACCCACACGCTCTTTCTGCGCGGGGTCGGCGGTGAGCTGTTGCGATTCCTCGGGCGTGAGCCACTGGAACAGCTCCTGCAACTCGGCCGCCTCCACCATCAGCGCCATGGCCAGGTTCTTGGGCGTGTGGTACGGCTGCCATTGCCGGGCAGCGGCAAAGGCGCGCAGGCGCTGCTGCAGGTCGGCCAGGTCCAGCGTCATGCGCCGCTCCTGCGCTGACCCACACACCACCCAGCGCAAACGCTACTGATTTCATAGCTGCTTGCGCTTATTGATAAAGCGCTAGAGGCCACTTTGATGCTCATAGCGGCGTCACGGGCGCTTCGCCCGCCAGGTGGCGGCGGGCGTTTTCCATGAAGCGGTCCACCGAGTTCTGCACCGCCTCGGGCGACCAGCCCGCCACATGGGGTGTGAGCACCACGTTGTCCAGGTCCAGCAGCTCGGCGGGGGGGGCGGGCTCGCTCTCGTACACATCCAGCCCCGCTGCGGAAATGCGGCCTTCGCGCAGCGCGGCAGCCAGGGCGGCGGTGTCGATCACGCTGCCGCGTGCGATGTTGACCACCACACCACGTGGGCCCAGCGCGTTCAGCACGGCAGCGTTGACCAGATGCCGGGTAGCAGCGCCGCCGGGCGTAGCGATGACGAGAAAGTCTGCCCACTCGGCCAGCGCCGCCACATCGGCAAAGTAGCGGTAAGGCACATCGGTGCGAGCGCTGCGGTTGTGGTAGCCCACCTCCATCTCGAAGCCCAGCGCGCGCTGCGCAATCTTCTTGCCGATGGTGCCCAGGCCGATTAGCCCCAAGCGCTTGTGCGACACGTTGGGCGGCAGCGGCAGCGCCGTGCGCCACACCCCGGCCCGCGTGGCCTTGTCCAGCGGCAGGATGCGGCGCTGCGCCGCAATCAGCAGGCCCCAGGTGTGGTCGGCCACGCAGTCGTCATTGGTGCCCGCACCGGTAGCCACCACGATGCCACGCGCCTTGGCGTGGTCTACCGCCACGTTTTCATAACCCGCGCCCAGCACGCAGATCAGCGTGAGCGCGGGCAGCGCGTCGATCTGCGCGGGCGACAGGCCGATGGCGCCGATGGTGAGCGCTACCCGCACGCGCGGGCCGTGTTCAGCAATCGCGGCCGCAGCCTGCGCTGCATCGGGCGCGTAGACCACTTCAAACACCTCGGCCATCTGGGCGCGGTGTTCTTCCGAGAGAAAAGTGAGGGCAAGCAGGACAGGCTTCATGGGTTCAAGGTTCCAAATACAAGGGGATCAGGCGGCGCCATCGCTTTGTTGCAAGGCCCACATGCTGGCGTAGCGGCCATTGAGGGCGAGCAGTTGCGCGTGCGTGCCGCGCTCGACGATGCGGCCCGCGTCCATCACCAGAATCTCGTGCGCGTCCACCACGGTGGAGAGGCGGTGCGCAATCAGCAGCGTGGTCTTGTTTTGCGCGGCGCTCTGCAGCTCGGCCTGGATGGCGCGCTCGTTGGCAGAGTCCAGCGCGCTGGTGGCCTCGTCGAAGATAAGGATGGGCGGGTTCTTGAGCAGCGTGCGGGCAATGGCCACGCGTTGCTTTTCACCGCCCGAGAGCTTGAGCCCGCGTTCGCCCACCATGGTGTCGTAGCCCTTGGGCGTGGCGGCGATGAAGTCGTGAATGCGCGCGGCGCGCGCGGCGGCCTCCACCTCTTGCTGCGTGGCACCCGTGCGGCCGTAGGCAATGTTGTAGGCCACGGTGTCGTTGAAGAGCACGGTGTCCTGCGGCACGATACCAATCGCCTGGCGCACGCTGGCCTGCGTCACGCTGCGAATCTCCTGCCCGGCGATGGTGATGCGGCCTTGCTGGATGTCGTAGAAGCGGAACAGCAGCCGCGCCAGCGTGGATTTTCCCGAGCCCGAGGGCCCGACCACCGCCACCGTCTTGCCCGCAGGGATTTCAAAGCTCACGCCTTGCAGAATGGGCCGCGCAGGGTCGTAGGCAAAGTGCACATCTTCAAACCGCACGGTGGGCTGCGCCAGGCCCTGCAGCGGCTGCGCGCCGGGCGCATCGGCCACCTCGCGCTCCTTGTCCATCAGGACGAACATCTTGTCCAGGTCCGTCAGGCTCTGCTTGATCTCGCGGTAGATCACGCCCAGGAAGTTGAGCGGGATGTAGAGCTGGATCATGAACGCGTTGATCATGACCAGATCGCCCAGCGTCAGGCGCCCATCGACCACGCCCTGCGTGGCGCGCCACAGCATGGCCACCAGCCCCACGGCAATGATGAGCTGCTGGCCCGCGTTGAGCATGGACAGCGTGGTCTGGCTCTTGAGCCGCGCGCGGCGCAGGCGCTCCAGGCTTTCGTCGTAGCGGCGGGCCTCGAAGCCTTCGTTGTTGAAGTACTTCACCGTCTCGTAGTTCAGCAGCGAATCCACCGCCTTGGTGTGCGCGGCCGAGTCGAACTCGTTGGCTTCGCGGCGGAACTTGGTACGCCACTCGGTCACCAGCACGGTGTAGACGATGTACAGCACCAGCGCCGTGAGCGTGATCCAGGCAAACCAGGCGTCAAACTTCACGGCCAGCACGCTGAGCACCAGCACCACCTCAATGAGCGTGGCAAACACATTGAACAGCGAGAAAGAGATCAGCGACTCGATGCCGCGCACGCCGCGCTCGATGTCGCGCGTCATGCCACCCGTTTGCCGCTCCAGGTGAAAGCGCAGGCTCAGCGCGTGCAGGTGCTCAAAGGTCTGCAGCGCAATCGAGCGCGCCGCCCCTTGCGTGGCCTTGGCAAAGACCAGCTCGCGCAACTCGTTGAACACGGAAGTGGACAGGCGCAGCGCGCCGTAGGCCACCAGCAGGCCCACGGGCACGACCAGCATGGCGGCCGGATCGCCCGGCTTGAAGCTCATGGCATCGACCAGGGTCTTGAGCAGCAGGGGCACGCCCACGTTGGCCAGCTTGGCAGCCACCATGAAGGCGATGGCAGCCACCACGCGCCACTTGTACTGCCACAGATAGGGCAACAGGCGCTGCAGGGTCAGCCAGTCGGTGCGGGATCGCTGCTCGGATGGAGGGGACGATGGGGAATGTGGAGGGCCGGATTCACCGCGTTGGCGCATGGGGGACAATCCTGATTGTTGTTATCTAGTGATTGTGCCCATGTCTGCCTCTTTCAGCCCGCCACCCGCCGCATTGCCCTCCGAGCACGAACTGGTGCTCAAAGTCATTCCCATGCCTGGCGACTGCAACGCCAACGGCGATATTTTTGGCGGCTGGGTGATGGCCCAGGTGGACCTGGCCGGATCGGTCCTGCCCGCGCGCTACGTGCAGGGCCGCATGGCCACGGTGGCCGTCAATGAGTTCATTTTCAAGCAGCCGGTGCGCGTGGGCGACATCCTGTCGTTCTTCTCGCACATCACGCGCGTGGGTAACACCTCGGTCACCGTGCAGGTCGAGGTGTATGCCGAGCGCTTTTCAGACCAGGGCCGCTATGTGAAGGTGACCGAGGCCACGCTGACCTATGTGGCCATAGACGCCAATGGGCGCCCGCGCCCGCTGCCCAAGCCGCAGGCGCCTGCCCAGGGCTGAGCCCCGGGCGGTTTTCTGAGCCCTCAGGCCGCCATGGCAGCGGGCTCTGCGCGCACCACCGCAGGCGCAGCCGATGCGCGCGCGCCAGCGCCAATACCGGCTTCGATCTCGCCCGCCAGCTGCCCGCCCTCTTCCACCACCAGCTTGCCGTAGCGGATCTTGCCGTTGACCTTGCCCGTGCTGTAGATCACCAGCTTCTGGCGCACGGTGAGCGTGCCGTTGAATTCGCCATGGATCTCGGCAATGTCGATCTCTGCCGAGCCCTTGAACGCGCCGTTTTCCGAGATATGGATCACGCGCGAATCCATGGTGGCTTCTACCGTGCCTTCCACTACCAGCGTGTCGCAGTCGGTGATCTCCACGCCCTTGAGCTTGATGTTGGGGCCCACCGTGAGCTTGCTGCCCGAGCTGTCGCCCACCGAAGAGGCCTGTGGCTTCTGCCCCGTGAGGCCGCCCGCTGGTGCGGCCACCGCGGGGGCGGAGCCCGAGGCGAGCGTGTTCAAACCGTTGGCAGGGGGAGTGTGGCGCTGGAAGGGTTCGGGTTCGCGTTTGCCAAAGAAGGGGTTTTGCACGGCCATCAGATCTCCTTGAAAAGGATGCATCCTAGGTTTTCATGCCTGCAAAAGTTGCCATCTTTCGCAAAAGCAGTAACCAAACGGTTCGTTCGTAGCATGCGCTTGCAAGGCTTGCAGGACCACACGCCCACCGCCTGCGGCGCAGCACAACTTACGAAACGATATAGGCCGCCGCCCCGGCCGACATGAGCTGCCCATCGGGGCCGAAGAATTCCATGCGCGTGGTGGCCACGCGCGAGCCCAGGCGCAGCACCTCGGCCCGCAGCTCAAAGTGGCTGCCAATGCCAGGGCGCAGGTAATCGATGCGCAGGTCGATGGTGCCCAGCTTGGCAAAGCGGTGCAGGCGCTGCTCGGGCGGCTCGCCCATGTGCTTGGCGCCAATGGCAGCCATCACGGCCAGGCCGCCCATGGCGTCCAGCCCGGCACTGATCACGCCCCCGTGAATGCGGTTGTAGGCATAGTGGCCCACCAGCTCCGGCCGCATGTCGATGCGCGCCACCACCTGCTGCGGGGCAATGCTGGTGACCTTGAGCCCCAGCAGCTGGTTGAAGACGATCTTCTCTTCAAAGATGGTGGTGAGCCCGGCGAGGAACTCGGGTTCGAACACGATGGCGGCAGCGGAAGCAGACGAAACGGACATAAAAACCCTTGAGGCTGCGGCGGGCCACCCGCCATCATTACTATGCTTTTGATAGCTGCCAGCGCTTGTCAATAAAGCGCCGGAAGCCAATTTCGCTTAAATCACTGACCTCAGCAACAAACTTCAGACCTTGCTGAAATCAGGATGTCTTTTGGCGAAACACTGCCGCACAGCTTCGCCGTGCGCGCTGGCTGCGCCAGCACCAGACTTCAGACTTTGCTGAAGTCTGGATGTCTCTTTTGATGGAAACACATCCTGCGACTGCGTCGCTGGTGCCTGCGGCACCTGATTTCAGACTTTGCTGAAATCAGGATGTCTTTTCTCCATAAACGCGCCAAATGCTTCGCGGGCGGCGGGCTCGCGCAGCATGCGGCCAAAGCTGGCGCCTTCTTCGGCCATCACGGCGGCGATCTGGGGCAGCTGGTGCTTCTTCATCAGGCGCTTGGTCTCGATCAGCGAAGACAGGGGCTTGGCTGCCAGCTTCTTGGCCTGGGCTTGCGCCACGCCGTTGCATTCGGTGGGCGGCAGCACGCGGTTGACCAGGCCCACTTCGAGGGCAGCTTCGGCAAAGAAGGGCTCGCCCAGCAGCAGTGCTTCGGCGGCGCGGTGGTAGCCCAGCATTTGCGGCACCAGCAGGCTGGACGCAGCCTCGGGGCACAGGCCCAGGTTGACGAAAGGCATGGAGAACGCTGCGTTATCGCCCGCGTACACCAGATCGCAGTGGAACAGCATGGTGGTGCCAATGCCCACCGCCGGGCCGCACACCGAGGCGATCACGGGCTTGGGGAAGGCGGCCAGGCGGTGCAGAAAGCGGAACACGGGCGAATCCTGCGTGGCAGGGGGCTGCTGCAGAAAGTCGCCAATGTCGTTGCCCGCGCTGAAGATGGCCACATCGCCCTGGAACACCACCACGCGCACGCTGGCGTCCTGCTCAGCAGCGGCCAGGGCGTCGGCCATGGCGGCATACATCGTGGTGGTGATGGAGTTTTTCTTGTCCACCCGGTTGAAGGTGATGGTGGTCACGCCGGCTTCGGTGTGAACGAGGATGTCTTTGGTGGTTTCGGTCATGGTCAAAGAGGTGAATGAGGAACGTAGCGGCGCACGGTGGTGCGCTCACTCCTTGTAGTAAACGATCTGGTGGCTGGTGGCCAGCATGGTGCCGGCTTCGTTCCACAACTGCACGGTCTGGTCGAAAAACCCGTTGCGGAACTCCTGCCCGCGCGCCTGGCCCAGCAGGTAGCCGGTGCCGGTCTGCGCCAGTTGCTCGGCGCTGGCATGGAAGTACACGGTGATGGACACGGTGCCTGCGGGCACGCGGTGCGCACGGCGCAACCACACACGGGGGAAGAACAGGTCAGCCAGTGCAGACAGCGCGCAAAAGTCCAGCGGCCGGGCGGGTGCGTCGCGCATCCACAACTGGGTCAGGCTGTGGTCGCCACTGCCATCCCAGGCGCGCGGCAATGCACCGGTGATGGGGCGCATTTCATAGCGGTTCAGCCACTCCATGGCTTCGGGCCCGTGTTCGATGGCCGGGTGGGCCGTGGGGCCGGGCACGGCGGGCATGGGCACATCGCCAGCGCTCCAGGTGTCGCGGCGCACGGCGGTCACGGCCGTGGCCGTGGTGGTCACCACGGGCGCGCCTTCGGCATCGGCCTGCAGGATGGTCAAAGTCCAGTGCTGGGTGGACCGGTTGGTGCGCACGGGCGTGGCCTGCACGGTAAAGGCCCCCGCCGTGAGCGCCCCCGCGTAATTGACGGTGAGCGACAAGGGGTCGCCCAGCCGGTCAGGGTGCTGCATCACGGCCTGCAGCAGCGTGGCCGCAGTCACGCCGCCGAAGGGCCCCACCATGTTCCAGTAGCCGGGGTGGGTCTGGCCCGTGAACTGCCCGGGCGCGGAAGACGTCAGCGCAAGCGCCTCGTCCAAGGGATGGATGGATGAAGTCATGCCGCTAGTGTGCCGCGAAACCAAACGCCAGGGCGTCGTCACGGAGACTGCAGCCGCCCCACACCATCACACACCGATTGGCCGGTTGAGCCATGCTTGTCTCCTCGTAGCAAAACCGGTCTGCGCCGGTTTGAATGGAAAACATGAACAGGCAGTGCACTTTCCCCCTGCCTTCACACCCCGCACTCAAAGGCGTAGCGAGCGGCCTTCAGGCGAGGCGGACGGAGCGCAGCAACCGGAACGTACTTGCGGTACGTGAGGATTGCGAGCACCGCCCAACGACGCATGAAAGCCGCGCAGTAGCCAGTCAACTCAAAGAGCTTCGATGATGCCGGCGGCGCCTTGTCCTGTTCCTACACACATCGTGACCATGCCGTACTTCAGCTTGTGGCGGCGCAGCGCATGCACCACCGTCGCAGCACGGATCGCACCGGTCGCCCCCAGCGGATGCCCCAGCGCAATGGCGCCGCCCATCGGGTTCACATTCGCAGGATTCAGCCCCAGCGTATTGATCACGGCGAGCGATTGCGCCGCAAACGCTTCGTTCAACTCATACCAGCCAATGTCATCACTCTTGAGCCCCGCATAACGCAAGGCTGCCGGAATGGCTTCGATAGGCCCAATGCCCATGATCTCGGGCGGCACGCCGCGCGCGGCGTAGCTCACAAATCGCGCCAGGGGCGTCAGGCCAAACTGCTTCACGGCCTTTTCGCTGGCCACGATGAGGGCACCCGCGCCATCGCTGGTCTGCGAGCTGTTGCCTGCCGTGACGCTGCCGCGTGCGGCAAACACGGGCTTGAGCTTGGCCAGGCCTTCGAGCGATGTGTCGGGGCGCGGGCCTTCGTCCAGGCTCACGGTGCGGCGCTTTTCCATCACTTCGCCGGTGGCGAGGTTGGGCGAGCGTTCCACGATTTCGATGGGCGTGATTTCGTCGGTGAACTCACCGGCCTTTTGCGCCTTGATGGCGCGCAGGTGGGATTCAAGAGCAAACGCATCCTGCATTTCGCGGCTCACCTTCCACTGCTGGGCGACCTTTTCTGCCGTCAGGCCCATGCCGTAGGCGATGCCCACGTTCTCGTCCTTCGCAAAAATCTCGGCGTTGAACGAGGGCTTGTTGCCGCCCATGGGCACCAGGCTCATGGACTCGGCGCCACCGGCGATCAGCACGTCAGCCTCGCCCACGCGGATGCGGTCGGCCGCCATCTGCAGCGCGGTGATGCCCGATGCGCAGAAACGGTTCACTGTCACGCCGCCCACAGGGTGGTCAAACGCCAGGCCCATCGCAATGCGGGCCATGTTCATGCCTTGCTCGCCTTCGGGGAAGGAGCAGCCGATGATGGCGTCTTCAATCGCCTTGGGGTCCAGCGTGGGCACCTGCAGCATGGCGCTCTTGACGGCGGCGACCAGCAGATCGTCAGGCCGGGTGTTCTTGAAATAGCCGCGGCCCGAGCGCCCGATGGGCGTGCGCGTGGCGGCGACGATGTAGGCGTCCTGAACTTGTTTTTGAGCCATGGTGAAACTCCTTCAATTCTTGAGGGGGCGGCTGGAAGGAACCCAGGCCCACGTAAATACACATTCGACCGGCTCCACACCGGCTTCGTCGGTCACCGTGACCGCTACCTGCACTTCGCCCTTGTCGCTGGCCTGCATGGCGGCGCGCTGCTCGGCGGTGAGCGTGGCCACGGCCTTGAGGCCACCCGTGGCGCGCCTCTTGAACGCCATGGAGAGCTCCTTGGCCAGCGGCAGGCAGTCATCGCGCACGTTCATGCCCACCACCATGCCCGTAGCCGTTTCAGCCAGCAGGTTCATGGCCGAGGCGTGCACGCCACCGATGTGGTTCTGCACGCGATGCTCGTTGGCCAGATCCACCTCGACCCGCTCAGGCGTGAGCGAAACGAACTTCACCCCGGCCGTGCCGGTGAAGGGCACGGCCCGGCGCAAGATGATGTTCTGCACAAAGCCCCGCATGAAGGCGGGTGCTTCGTCCAGGCGCATCAGCGAGCGCTGGAGTTTGTTAGGGGCTTGCAACGCGCTCATGCCAGATACCCATCGCACTGCACACAGCTCACATTGCCGAACACTGGCGCGGCCCAGCCCAGTGCACCCGTGGAGCTGGCTTTGCCAGGCCACAGGGTGCGTCCCCCTCCCGCAGGAGAGGGGGAAGGCGCGAAGCGACTCAGGGGGTGCATCATCAATTCCGGACAGGCTTGCCGGTGGACAGCATGCCCAGGATGCGCTCGTGCGTCTTGGGCTGTGCGATCAGGTGGCAGAACACCTTGCGCTCCAGCGTGAGCAGGTATTCCTCGCTCACCATCGAACCCGCATCCACATCGCCGCCACAGACCACCTCGGCGATCATCGCGCCGATCTTGAAGTCATAGGCGCTGATGAAGCCGCCGTCGCGCATGTTCACCAGCTGCGCCTTGATGGTGGCCAGGCCGCTGCGGCCCGCCACGGGGAACAGGCGCTTGTGCGGTGCACGCCAGCCACTGGCAGCCATGGACTTGGCTTCGTTGATGGCCACGAACAGCAGCTCGTCCTTGTGCGGAACGATGACGTCGCTGTCCAGCAGGTAGCCCAGCTTGCGCGATTCGAGCGCACTGGTGCCCACCTTGGCCATGGCAGCGGCGGTGAAGCCTTCGGTCAGGAAGGGCAGGATGTCCTTGCTCGTCGAGGCCGCCATGTTCTCGGCCGCGCGGCGGGCGATGTAGGTCAGGCCGCCGGCGCCGGGCACCAGGCCCACGCCCACTTCGACCAGGCCGATGTAGCTTTCCATGTGCGCCACGCGCTTGGCCGAATACACGGCCAGCTCGCAGCCGCCGCCCAGCGCCATGCCGTGGATGGCAGCCACCACGGGAACCTGCGCGTAGCGGATGCGCATCATCAGGTTCTGCAGCTCCTGCTCGATGCTTTCCACCGCGTCGGGGCCGCCCACGGCAAAGGCGGGCATGGTGGCTTCCAGGTCGGCGCCCACGCTGAACGGCGCATCGCCCGACCAGATGACCATGCCGTCGTATTCGCGCTCGGCCAGCTCCAGGGCTTCAGCCAGCCCTTCCATCACCTCGGGGCTGATGGCGTGCATCTTGTTCTTGATGCTGGCAATCAGAACCTTGCTATCAAGCGTCCAGGTGCGCAGGGCTTTCGATTCGGCAATGGTGGTGCCAGCGGTGCGCCAGTCGGGCAGGCTGGTTTCGCCCAGCAGCGCCTCGGGGAAGATCTGGCGTTCGTACACGGGCAGCTGGCGGCGGGGCACAAACTGGCCGCGCGATGCGCTCCACGAACCTTGCGCGGTGTGCACGCCACCGGCGTCGGCCACAGGGCCCTTGAACACCCACTCGGGCAGCGGTGCCTTGCACAGCGCTTTGCCCGCGTCGATGTCTTCCTGGATCATCTTCGCCACTTCGAGCCAGCCGGCTTCTTGCCACAGCTCGAAGGGGCCCTGCTTCATGCCAAAGCCCCAGCGCATGGCCTGGTCCACGTCGCGGGCGTTGTCGGCAATAGTGGCCAGGTGCACGGCAGCGTAATGGAAGCTGTTGCGCAAAATGGCCCAGAGGAACTGGCCGGGCGCGCCTTCGGCGTTGCGCAGCAGGCGCAGGCGTTCAGCGGCGGGCTTCTTGAGCATGCGAGCGTACACCTCGTCGGCCTTCTGGCCGGCGGGCACGTACTCTTCGCTTTCCAGCTCGAAGCGCATCACGTCGCGGCCGACCTTCTTGAAGAAACCGGCCTTGGTCTTCTGGCCCAGGTGGCCCAGCTCCAGCAGCTTTTTCAGCACGGCGGGCGTGCCAAAGCTTTCGTAGAAGGGATCGGTCTCCAGGCTCAGGTTGTCCTGCAGCGTCTTGATGACGTGGGCCATGGTGTCCAGGCCCACCACGTCGGCGGTGCGGAAGGTGCCGCTCGATGCTCGGCCCAGCTTCTTGCCCGTGAGGTCGTCCACCACGTCGTAGGTCAGGCCAAAGTTCTCCACCTCTTTCATCGTGGACAGCATGCCGGCAATGCCCACGCGGTTGGCCACGAAGTTAGGCGTGTCGTGCGCGCGCACCACGCCCTTGCCCAAGCCGCTGGTGACGAAGGCTTCGAGCTGGTCGAGCACTTCGGGCTGCGTGGTGGGGGTGTTGATCAGCTCCACCAGCGTCATATAGCGCGGGGGGTTGAAGAAGTGGATGCCGCAAAAGCGAGGCTTGATGCTCTCGGGCAGCACTTCAGACAGTTTGGTGATCGACAGGCCCGAGGTGTTGGACGCCAGGATGGCGTGCTTGGCCACGTGGGGAGCGATCTTGGTGTACAGGTCGAGCTTCCAGTCCATGCGCTCGGCAATGGCCTCGATCACGAGGTCGCATTCCTTGAGCAGGTGCATGTGCTCTTCGTAATTGGCCTGCTGGATCAGCGCTGCATCATCAGCCACACCCAGGGGCGAAGGCTTGAGCTTTTTCAGGCCTTCGACGGCCTTGGTGACGATGCCGTTCTTCGGGCCTTCCTTCGCAGGCAGGTCGAACAGCACCACGGGCACCTTCACGTTGACGAGGTGGGCGGCAATCTGCGCGCCCATCACGCCTGCGCCGAGCACGGCGACTTTTTTCACTTGGAATCGGGACATGGGTTGGGTTCCTTGTTGGGGCGCGGCGTCACCCCGCTGGGGTGCGCGCGGCCACGGGAATGGGGGTTACTGGATGCGGATCCAGGTCTGCGTGCGGCCGAAGGGGCCGATGGAGCCACGCACTTCCAGCTTCTTGCCGCCCTCGATGGGCGTGAGGCGCAGCGTGTAGTTGCGGCCATTCTCGGGGTCGAGAATCTTGCCGCCTTCCCACACGTCCTTGCCGTCGGCCTTCTTGGCGCCACGGATGATTTCCAGGCCCAGCACCGGCTTGTCCTTGCGGTCATCGGTGCATTCCTTGCACACATCGTCCGGCTTGGCGTCCTTGGACAGGCGCTTTTCCAGCACCCCCAGCAACCCACCCGCACCTGTGTCACGGATGCGGATTTCGGCCTTGGCTTCGCCCGTCTTGTCGTCCACGTTGCGCCACAGGCCCTCAGGGGTCATCTGGGCCCAGGCCGGAGCCCCAATTGCTACCAAAATAATAGCTGCTACCGCTTTATACATAAGCGCTCCAGGGCAAAAATGCTTGAAATTCACCGTGCATGCAGGGCGTCGGATCAGGCCAGGGCCAGGTCCGTGTCCATCAGCACCTTGCTGCCGGCACGGGCGGTGCGCATCAGCGTGGCGGTTTCAGGGAACAGCTTGGCAAAGTAGAAGCGTGCGGTTTGCAGCTTGGCACCGTAGAAGGGGTCGGTGTTGCCAGCGGCAATTTCGCGCAGGGCGACCTGGGCCATGCGGGCAAACAGGTAGCCGAACACCAGGTGGCCGGCCACGCGCAGGTAGTCCACAGCGGCAGCGCCCACTTCATCGGGGTTTTGCATGCCCTTGAAGCCGATTTCGGTGGTGAACTTGGTCATCTGGTCGCCCAGCATCGCGATCGGGTTGATGAACTCGGCCATCTTCTCGTTCACGCCCTCTTCTTCCACCAGCTTGCCAATCAGCTTGCCCAGCTTTTTCAGCGTGGCGCCGTTGTTGCCCAGGATCTTGCGGCCCAGCAGGTCCAGCGACTGCACGGTGTTCGTGCCTTCGTAGATCATGTTGATGCGGTTGTCGCGCACGTACTGCTCCATGCCCCATTCCTTGATGAAGCCGTGGCCACCAAAGACCTGCATGCAGTGGTTGGTAGCGATGTGCCCGTTGTCGGTGATGAAGGCCTTGACGATGGGGGTCAGCAGGGCCACGAGCTCTTCAGACTCGGCACGCACCTTTTCATCGGGGTGGCTGTGCACCTTGTCCAGCAGCAGCGTGCAGTAAATCTGCAGCGCGCGGGCGCCTTCGGCGTAGGCCTTGGCGGTGAGCAACATCTTGCGCACATCGGGGTGCACGATGATGGGGTCGGCTTCCTTGTCCTTGGCCTTGGTGCCGCTCAATGAGCGCATCTGGATGCGGTCCTTGGCGTAGGCCAGCGCGTTCTGGAAAGCCACTTCGGTCAGGCCCAGCGACTGGTTGCCCACGCCCAGGCGGGCGGCGTTCATCATCACGAACATGGCTGCCAGGCCCTTGTTGGGCTGGCCCACCAGGGTGCCGATGGCGCCGTCGATGGCGATCTGTGCCGTGGCGTTGCCGTGGATGCCCATCTTGTGCTCCAGGCCCGTGCAGTAAATGGGGTTGCGCTCGCCCAGGCTGCCATCAGCATTCACCTTGAACTTGGGCACCACAAACAGGCTGATGCCCTTGCTGCCCTTGGGCGCATCGGGCAAACGTGCCAGCACCAGGTGCACGATGTTGGAAGCCATGCTGTGCTCGCCAGCGCTGATGAAAATCTTGTTGCCGGTGAGCTTGTAGGTGCCATCAGCCTGGGGTTCGGCCTTGGTGCGCAGCAGGCCCAGGTCGGTACCGCAGTGGGGTTCGGTCAGGCACATGGTGCCAGTCCACTCGCCGCTGGTCAGCTTGGGCAGGTACAGCTTCTTTTGCTCATCGGTGCCATGCGCGTGCAGGGCTTCGTAGGCGCCGTGGCTCAGGCCGGGGTACATGGTCCAGGCCTGGTTGGCCGAGTTCATCATCTCGTACAGGCACTGGTTCAGCACAAAGGGCAGGCCCTGGCCGCCATAGGCGGGGTCGCAGCTCAGCGCCGCCCAGCCGCCTTCGACGTACTTGTCATAGGCTTCCTTGAAGCCCGTGGGGGTCTTGACCTCGTGGGTGGCCTTGTCCAGCACGCAGCCTTCGGTATCCCCGCTGATGTTCAACGGGAAGATCACCTCAGAGGCGAACTTGCCCGCCTCTTCGATGACGGCGTTGATGGTGTCCACATCCACCTCGGCATGCTGGGGCATGGCCTTGAATTCATCGGTGACCTTGAAGACTTCATGCATCACGAATTGCATGTCGCGCAGGGGCGGCGTGTAGGTAGGCATCGGTTTACTCCTTGGAGGGGGTGGTCGTTGAAACGGAAACTTTGCGCCGCGCAGCGGCAGGTCGGTGTGCCGCCGGGGCGGCTTTGGCGGACGGTGCCGCCCGCGCTGCTGCACCTTCGGTGCGGTAGCGCGCAAGAATGTTTTGAAAACCCATCACGGCACGCTCGATCGAGCCTGGGTTTTGCAGGAAACGGGCTTCGTAGTGCAGCGCCAGGATGAGGCCGTGGATCTCGAACAGCATCTGCTCTTCGTTGGTGTCCGCACGCAGTTCGCCGCAGTCCTTGCACTGCTCAATGGCGCGGCGCATGGCGGCGTGCCAGGTCATGACCGAGCTGGCCAGCGCATCGCGCACGGGGCCGGTGCGGTCGTCAAATTCCACAGCGCCGCTGATGTAGATGCAGCCCGAGTCGATCTCGATGGACGTGCGCTTCATCCAGTTGTCGAACATCGCGCTCAAACGCGCAATGCCGCGGGGCGACGACATGGCGGGGTAGAAAACTTCTTGCTCGAAGCGCGTGTGGTATTCGCGGATGACGGAAATCTGCAGCTCTTCACGCGAGCCAAAGTGGGCGAATACGCCCGATTTGCTCATGCCGGTGATGTCTGCCAGCGCGCCAATCGACAACCCCTCCAGCCCAATGTGCGTGGCCAGGCCCAGGGCGGCTTCAACGATGGCCGCCTTGGTCTGCGGGCCCTTTTGCATGGCCCGGCCAGTGGTGGCACGGGTGCGGGGGGCGCGTGGAGCGGAAGAATCAGATTTGGCGGGCATGCGTGCAAATAAAACGAACGTTCGTTCTATTTTGCAGCATTTTTGATCTTCGGGGAAAGCCCCCTCGAAAAAAAGAGGTAACACCCAAAGCCTGTTGTTCTGCAGCCACCTGCGTGACACCGGCGGACGAACAGGGCCGCGCGCTGGGGCGCGTGTCAACCGAGTGGCCAGTTTATGCCGCCCACCCGCCCGGTGCAGCAGGGAAAACGCCAGCACTCACCCACCCGCCCAGGTCTCGTCCAACAAAAAAGCCCCACACCGGTGGGTGTGGGGCTTGGAAGGAGAGGCAGACGGGGCGCTGCGCCCTATCTAACGCAAGCCCATCAATGCAGCATCAGCGCCAGGCTGGCGTCGAGGTGCTCGGTAGGGTTGCGGCGAAAGCCCGAGCGCGCAAACCGTTGCAGGCGCCCCAACGCAAACGAGGTGAGCACGCTGGCCTGTACCTGGGCGTGCACGGTGGGCGTTTCTGAACCGCTGGCGCGCAGGCATTGGCGCAGGGTGGACTCGATGCGGTCAAAGAACTGGTTCATGCGCTGCTGCAGGCGTTCATGCTCAAACACCAGCGCATCGCCCACCATCACCCGCACCATGCCGGGGTTGCGTTCACCAAACTGCAGCAGCAGCGCGATGATGCGGCTGGCCTGCCGCTGGCCGACTTCGGCCGGCTGGTCGGGGGCAGGCACGTCACGCCCGGTGATTTGCTGCACGAGCGTGAACACGGATTGCTCGATGAAGTCGATGAGCCCCTCGAACATCTGCGCCTTGCTGGCGAAGTGGCGGTACAGCGCCGCCTCGCTCACCGACAGGCGCGCAGCCAGTGCGGCTGTGGTGATGCGCTCGGCACCGGGTTGCTCCAGCATGGCCGCCAGCGCTTGCAGGATCTGCACGCGCCGCTCGCCCGGCTTGGGCCGCTTGCGGGCCGCTGGCGCGTCTTCAGCGTCAACGGAGTCGGCAGATTCAATCAGAGACGAGGTATCAGACATGCGCAAACAACAAAGAGAAAGACCCACAGGCCAAGTAGACGGAACCCCGGACTGGTGGAGTGCGACCGGTAGCACGGTAGGCTGGAAGAACACCCGGGCGCCTTCAAGCGCGCGGCAGGGCGTAAATCCTGTGTGCAAATGATTCTCGCACACCCGTTCGCCGTCGGTTTGCAAATGGTTTGCAAACGCAGCCCTTGACGGCGAGACTGCGCGCAGCCCCCACAGCCAGACGGTACACCACAGCCGCACTCCGGCTGGATCACGATGACTAGGGGAAAAGCACCGTCACGCGCAGGCCTCGGCCTTGCGCTCCCGTGTCCAGCGTGAGCGTTGCACGGTGCACCCGGCTGATTTCGTCGGCAATGGCCAAGCCCAAACCCGTGCCCTCGCCCACCGCGCCGGGCACGCGGTAAAACCGCTGCATGACGCGGGAGCGCTCACTCTCGGGCACACCGGGGCCGTCGTCTTCCACTTCCAGGTACACCCGCAATGCCCCCGAAGGCGCCAGACGCTGCCCGCAGCGCATGGTGACCACCCCACCTGCCGGGGTGTATTTAATGGCGTTGTCCACCAGGTTGGACATCAACTCCCGAAGCAGCCAGCCATGACCAGTGACGTGCACCGGCTGCACTTCCAGCCCCAGATCCAGGCCCTTGCCAGTGGCCGCGTCGAGGAAGTTCTCCAGCAGCGTCTCGCACAGGTCTTTCAGATCCACGCGCTGCAGCGGCTGCGCGTCCATGCTGCGCTCATCGGCCCGCGACAAGGCCAGCAGCTGGTGCGCCAGCTGCGAAGTGCGACGGGTGGCATTGCGCAGCTTCTCGATCTGCTCAACTCCTAAAACAATAGCACCTTGCGCTTTAGGGGTGGGCGCTAGAGGCTGTTTTCTCTCTAAATTAGCAGAATCACCCTGCACCGCCCCAGCCGCCTTGGCCATCATGGCCCAGGCTTCCACCTGTGCCTGCAGGCCTGCCAGCGGCGTTCGCAACTGGTGGGCTGCGTCGGCCACAAACCGGCGCTGCCCCTCCGCCTGCGCGTTGACCAGGGCAAACAAGCGGTTGAGCGAATGCACCAGCGGACGCACCTCGGTGGGCGAGGCGCTTTCGTCGATGGGACTGAGATCGCGCGGAGAACGATGCTCCACCGCCTCGGCCAGATCCACCAAAGGCTTGAAAGCCCGGCCCACGGCCCAGTGGATGGCCAGCGCGGCAGCAGCCACCAGCACCAGGTTGGGCAGCAGCACCCGCAAGAGCAGCTGCTGAGCCCATTGCTGGCGGGGGTCTGAGCCATCGGCAATCGCCATCACCAGCTCCCCAGCCCCGGTGCGCCCGCGCTGCACCGCCACCCGGTACGTCACGCCGCCATATTCCAGGCTGTGGAATTCAGGCTGCGCGGTGGTAGGCACCACGCCATCCACCCACTCATCCCCCAGCAGCAACTGGCCATCGGCGTCACGCACGCTGTAACCCGCGAACCCGGCGTTCTGGCGCAAAAAATCTTCCACCGGCGGGGCCAACAGCAACAGGGGCGCGCCATGTTCATGGATGGAAGGTGCCACCACCGAGTCGGCCAGCGCCGGGAGCAGGCGCAGCAGCCGCTGGTCATGCCGGCTCGCTGCGTCGTCGGCCGAGCGGTAGTCCATCCACACGTCCGCCAGGGCCAGCACGCACAGCGGCAGCACCAGCAGCAACAGCAGGCGGTTGCGCAAGTCAGAGGTCATACCGGTCAAACCAAGGAGAGGTGCGGGGCTTGGCCTGTGGGCATACATATGGCGACGTCCACTCAAGGAACGCAGCGGCCGTGAAGCGCTGCGCCACCATGCCGACACGAACAGGCTTCACGGTGTGCTGGCATGGGCAGTCCTCCTCGGCTTCAGGCCTGCTGCGCCAGTTCCAGCCGGTAGCCAAAGCCCCGGATGGAGCGCAGTGCCACGCCGTGCGGCTCCAGCTTGCCGCGCAGGCGCGAGACATACACCTCCACCGCGTTGGGCGTGATTTCCTTGTCCCAGCCCGTCAAGGCCTGCAAGAGCTTGTCTTTGCTGGCGGGCTTGGGGGCGTGGATGAGCAAGTACTCCAGCACCGTCCATTCGCGCGGCCCGAGCTCAATGACGTGCTCCACCCCGTCCACGCGGGCGCAGGCACGGCGGCCTGCGGTGTCCAGCTCCAGCGGTCCAAAGCTGAGCACCGCCGTGGTGGAGGCCTGTGAGCGCCGCAGCAGCGCACGCAGGCGTGCGAGCAGTTCGGGCAGCTCGAAGGGCTTGACCATGTAGTCGTCGGCCCCCAGGTCCAGCCCCTGCACCCGGTCATGCAGGGCATCGCGCGCGGTCAGGATAAGCACCGGCATGCTTCGGCTGGGCATGTCGGGGCGGCGCAGGCGCCGGGTCAGCTCCAGCCCATCCATGCCCGGCAGGCCAATGTCGATGATGGCGGCATCGAACGATTCGTTGCGCAGCACATCCTCAGCCCGCTCGCCGCTGCCCACCCAGTCCACGGCATAGCCCGCATCGGTGAGCCCCAGCTTGATGCCGCTGGCCACCATCACATCGTCTTCGACCAGAAGCAGGCGCATGGTGCGTGCGCGCTCAGTGCGACCGGATCATGGTGCCGTAGGCCTGCTCGGTCAGAATTTCGAGCAGCATGGCGTGCGGCACACGGCCGTCAATGATGTGCACGGCGTTCACACCGGCCTTCGCGGCGTCCAGCGCGCCCGCAATCTTGGGCAACATGCCGCCCGAGATGGTGCCGTCGGCAAACAGCTCGTCAATGCGGCGGGCTGTCAGGTCAGTCAGCAGGTTGCCGGCCTTGTCGAGCACGCCGGGCGTGTTTGTCAGCAGCATGAGCTTTTCGGCCTTGAGCACTTCGGCCAGCTTGCTGGCCACCACGTCGGCGTTGATGTTGTAGCTCTCGTTGTTTTCGCCAAAGCCAATGGGGCTGATGACGGGGATGAAGGCGTCGTCTTGCAGCGCCTTCACCACGCTGGGGTCGATGGAGACAATATCGCCCACCTGGCCCACATCGTGTTCAATGTTGGGGTCCTTGCTGTCCACCATCTTGAGCTTGCGCGCGCGGATCATGCCGCCGTCACGCCCGGTCAGGCCCACGGCCTTGCCGCCTGCCTGGTTGATCAGGCCCACGATGTCTTGCTGCACTTCACCGGCCAGCACCCATTCCACCACTTCCATGGTTTCGGCGTCCGTCACGCGCATGCCCTGGATGAAATGGCCCTTCTTGCCCAGGCGATTCAGCGCAGTTTCGATCTGCGGGCCGCCGCCGTGCACCACCACCGGATTCATGCCCACCAGCTTGAGCAGCACCACGTCTTCGGCAAAGTCGGCCTGCAGGGCGGGGTCGGTCATGGCGTTGCCGCCGTACTTGATGACCATGGTCTTGCCATGGAACTTGCGAATGTAGGGCAGCGCCTGGGCCAGAATTTCAGCCTTGTCGCGGGGGGCAATCGAAAGAAGGTCGGTCATGGAGGCGTGCCATCCGGTGAAAACAATGAGGCGCAAATTGTGCCGCATTCACGCCCGCCCGGAAGGCTGGCGCGCGCAAGCCCATCCACCCAGGGGCTGATCTGCCCAGCGCCCCAAAAATCGTCAGCAAATCTATGTGGCGGCAGGGGCTTCGTCCGAGAACCTCACGTCCGCCCCAACAGGTAGGCCAGCGCTACCAGCGCGATCACCAACGCCAGCCACCCCAGCAGCAGCCAGCGCCACAGCGCGGGGGCATGGCGCATCTCCAAAAACACCTGGATGACTACGACGCCCTTGACCACGGTCAAAACACCCAGACCTGCCAGGAACCAGCCTCCTGCTTGCGACACGAGGCCCATCTCCCCCAGAACATAGGTGATGGCGGTGGCGGCCAACAGTAGCACCCAGGCAGCATTCAACCAGCGGGTTTCGTGCACGGCTTTCTCCTTCGCAGCCATCTCAGCGCAATACATAGACCAGCGGAAACAGCACGATCCACAGCAAATCGACCATGTGCCAGAACGCAGCGCCGGTCTCCATGGCGTGGCTGTCGTGGCTGCCGTAGGCCCCGCGTTGCAAGCGCACCGCCAGGTAGCCCAGCGCCAGCATGGCCACCACCACGTGCAGGAAGTGGAATGCGGTGAGCATCAAATACAACGTGTAGAAGGTGTTGGAAGTCAGGTCGATGCCCTGGTTCAGCTTGGCCGCGTATTCAGCCAGCTTCACCACGCCAAAGCCTGCTCCGCAAGCCATCGCAGCCAGCAACCAGCGCAGGCCGGCGGTGCGCGCATCGCTGCGCACCGCCTGCACGGCACGGGCTACACACCAGCTGCCCGTGATCAGCAGCACGGTATTGAACGCGCCCGAATGCAAATCCAGCGTGGCCTGCGCAGCGTTGAAGCCCGCCACATCGCGGCTGCGCGCAAACGCGTACGACACAAAGAAGATGCCGAAGGTCAACAGCTCGGCCAGGATGATCAACCACACCCCCAGGTCGCCGCGCAAGCGCGGCGCGGACTCTGGAGCGTGCGGCAATGGAATGGATGGCACCGGGAACTCCCCATGGATGGGTCACGCTTCTGCGCAACAGAAGGTGCGTAACCCGCTTGGTGACACGCCAGCCAGCCACGTTGAAGAAGTAACAGAGGCTGGATTTGGCGTTCGAGTGTGGGTATGATAAACAAAGATTCACGCAAAATGAATCTTATTGAGAGAAATCAACCCCGGACCTGTGAGAGATCAGTACCGTATCCCTCGTCCCACTACAGAGAGGTAACCCACCATGAGCCAAGGCTTCACCAGCCAGATGGCGCGCAACATCTTCTACGGAGGCACCACGTTCTTCGTACTACTTTTTGCGGCGCTGATCTTTCACACCGAAACCAAGATTCCCGAGCGATCCAAATCCGCGGAATTGACCCCGGCCGTCGTGCGCGGCAAGCACCTCTGGGAAACGCGTAACTGCATCGGCTGCCACACGCTGCTGGGCGAAGGCGCCTACTTCGCACCAGAGCTGGGCAATGTGTATGAGCGCCGCGGCCCCGACTTCATCAAGGGATGGATCAAGGCCATGCCGACGAATACCCCCGGTCGCCGTCAGATGCCGCAGTTCAACTTCACCGACGATCAACTGAACGATCTCGTGGAGTTCCTGCGCTGGTCGAACGGCATCAACACCGAGAAGTGGCCTCCCAACATCGAAGGGTGAGCGCCTGCGCCTCACGCGATGTCATATCCAACCCTTCAGGATCATCCTATGCAACCCGCAACCATCAAATACCAGTCGCAGGCGGTAGCCAAGCTCTACTTCATTGCCGCACTGGGCCTGTTCACCGGCCAGATCGTCTTCGGTCTGTCGCTGGGCCTGCAATACGTCATCGGTGACTTCTTGTTCCCGGCGATCCCCTTCAACATCGCCCGCATGGTTCACACCAACCTGCTGATCGTGTGGCTGCTGTTCGGCTTCATGGGCGCTGCCTATTACATGGTGCCCGAAGAGAGCGAGACCGAGCTGTACAGCCCCTTGTTCGCCAAAGTGCTGTTCTGGGTCTTCCTGGCAGCTGGCGCGGCCACCATCCTCGGCTACCTGCTAGTGCCTTACGCCAAGCTGGCCGAAATGACGGGCAACGACCTGCTGGCCACCATGGGCCGGGAGTTCCTGGAGCAACCCCTGCCGACCAAGCTCGGCATTGTGGTGGTGGCGCTGGGCTTCCTCTTCAACATCAGCATGACCGTGCTCAAGGGCCGCAAGACCGCCATCTCCATGGTGCTGCTCATGGGCCTGTGGGGTTTGGCGCTGATGTTCCTGTTCAGCTTTGTGAACCCCAGCAACCTGGTGCGCGACAAGATGTACTGGTGGTTTGTGGTGCACCTCTGGGTGGAAGGCACCTGGGAGCTGATCATGGCCTCTTTGCTGGCCTTCGTGCTGGTCAAGACCACTGGCGTGGACCGTGAAGTGATCGACAAGTGGATGTACATGATCGTGGCCTTCGCGCTGATCACCGGCATTCTGGGCACAGGCCACCACTTCTACTTCATCGGTCTGCCAGGCTACTGGCACTGGGTGGGTAGCGTGTTCTCAGCCATGGAGCCCATCCCCTTCTTCATGATGACGTTGTTCGCCTTCAACATGGTGCAACGCCGCCGCCGTGAACACCCCAACCAGGCCGCTGTGCTGTGGGCAGTGGGCACTGCAGTGATCGGCTTCCTGGGCGCTGGCGTGTGGGGCTTCATCCACACCCTCAGCACCGTCAACTACTACACCCACGGCTCGCAAGTCACCGCAGCCCACGGGCACCTGGCCTTCTACGGCGCCTATGTTCTGGTGGTGCTTGCCATCATCAGTTACGCCATGCCCATTCTGCGTGGCCGTGAAGCCAACCCCCTGCGTGCACAGCGTGTGGAAATGTGGAGCTTCTGGATCATGAGCATTGGTATGGCTGTGATGGTGCTGGCCCTGAGCGGCGCTGGCATCTTGCAAGTGTGGCTGCAACGCATGCCCACCACCGGTGCCATGCCTTTCATGGCCACGCAAGACCAGCTGGTGTTCTTTTACTGGGTGCGTGTGGCGGGTGGCGTGATGTTCCTGCTGGGCCTGCTGGCCTACCTGAGCAGCTTCTTTATCGGCCCTGCCGCAGATGAAGAAAGCCTGTCCCTTGGCGTGAGCACACGCTTGCAACGGGCCTGACCATGACGACGACCCCCACCCTCCAGCGCGAAGCCGCCACGGCAGCCCAAGCTGCAAGCAGCAGCCTGCCGTTCTATGCGGAGCAAGGCGACGAGTGCGCCCTGTTTGCACAGTGCCACGCACAGCAGCTGCCTCTGCTCATCAAGGGCCCTACAGGCTGCGGTAAAACGCGGTTCGTCGAGCACATGGCGGCGCGCCTGGGGCGGCCTTTGATCACCGTGTCATGCCACGATGATCTGAGCGCCGCCGACCTGGTGGGGCGTCACCTGATTGGCAACGGCAGCACCGTGTGGGCGGATGGCCCGCTCACACGGGCTGTGCGCGAGGGCGCCATCGTCTATCTGGACGAGGTGGTGGAGGCCCGCAAGGACACCACGGTGGTGCTGCATCCGCTGGCAGACGACCGGCGCATTCTGCCCATCGAGCGTACAGGTGAGCAGCTCAAGGCGCCGCCAGAATTCATGCTGGTCATCTCCTACAACCCAGGCTATCAAAACCTGCTCAAGGGGCTGAAGCCCAGCACACGCCAGCGCTTCACCGCGCTGACGCTGAACTACCCTGCCCCCGCCGTGGAGCGCAGCATTCTTGAAAAAGAGGGACGCGCGTCACCCGCCGTGGCGGCGCGGCTGGTGCAACTGGCCCAAGCGCTGCGCAGGCTGACGGATCACGACCTGGAAGAGACTGCCAGCACCCGCCTGCTGGTCATGGCAGCCCGGCTGGCTTCTGCCGGAATGGGCTTGCGCCAGGCCTGCCGTGCCGCTGTCGTCGATGCGTTGAGCGATGACCTGGACACCGTCCTCGCACTGGATGAGGTGGTGCGTGCGGTGGTGGGTGATGAGGACTGATACCGAGCCTCCCGGCGGCACTCCCACGGAGTGCCACACAGCGCCTGCCGGACTGCATGCGCTGTGGAGCGGGATTCCCCTTCAGCGCCGCAGAAGGTGGCTGCAAGGCTCTTTCATGGCGCTTTTCTTGTTGGCTCCTGCGCTGAACCTTTTCCGCTTTGACCTCAACGAAACACAGTTGTGGGTTCTGGGGATGCGCTGGTCTTTGGGCATTGATGCCTTCCTGCGCGGTGAAGCCACGGCAGTGCAGACGGGCTGGGCCATTCTTTGGCGCGGCTTTCTGCCCGCCCTGGGTTTGATCGCCATCTTCCTGGGCATTGCCTACCGCTATGGTCGCTTGTATTGCGGCTGGCTGTGCCCCCACTTTTCGATGGTGGAAACTCTGAACGACCTGCTGCACCGCGCAACGGGCAAGTTCAGCATCTGGGACAACTCCCCCACCCCCCACGCTACACGCCAACCCAACGCACGCTGGTGGCCTCTTTTTCTGACCGCCTGTCTCGTCTGTGGCTTTGCCTGGGCGATCACCCTGCTCACTTACCTGCTGCCACCAGCCGAAATCTGGGGCAATCTCTGGCACGGCACGCTCACCGCCAACCAGATGCGGTTTCTGGCGATAGGCACGCTGGTCTTCACGCTGGAGTTCACCCTGGCGCGGCACCTGTTTTGCCGATTTGGCTGCGCGGTGGGCCTGTTTCAAAGCCTGGCCTGGATGGCCAACCCCAAGGGCATGGTCGTCTCGTTCGCCAGAGACCGGGCCCGTGAATGCCGTACTTGCGACAGCCCCCGTGGCAGCGCCTGCGACCACGGATGCCCGATGCGCCTGCATCCGCGCAATATCAAGCGCATGATGTTTTCTTGCGTGCAGTGTGGCCAGTGCCTCACTGCCTGCGATACCACCCAAGGGCAGCAAGGACGCACGCCCACCCTGGAGTGGAAGATTGGACTGGATGCCGTGAAAGAAACGCTGCGCCAACGGCGCGATGGAGCCTCTTGATGGAAGAGTGGATTGGCCAATGGTGGCACCGCGCCATCACCCACCTGGCAGAGCCGCAGCGAACGCATGTGCAGGTGGCCCTGAAAGACATGCAGCGCAGCATATCGCTGCTCTACCGTGCAGGCGGTGGCGACGCAGCCGTGCGGGTGACACCTGTGGCGGCCAGCCGTCACGGTGGCCCACGGCATTGGCTTCAAAAAGTGGCGGGCTCAGGCCTGCGCAGTGCGATGCCGGAACTGGATGCTCAGACGCTCGCGCTGCCCCCCGTCATCAGCGTATTCGACTCTGTAGATCTGAACCGCGACCTGTACCTCTGGCTTGCTGCACTGGCCTCTGTTTTTGAACCTACGGGCGACTGGATTGCCGATAACCGTGCCGCTACCGCACGCGCACTGCAGCGGTTCGCAGGGCTACGTGAACGCCACCACCGCTTGACGGTAGCGCACTTGGCGCAGCGCCCTCTGCTCAGCAGCCTGCGCGCCAAGGATGTCCCCTGGGAAGCAGCAGTACAGGCTGCCCTGCGCGGGGAAGAACACACGGCCTTGTTCGTGACTCCGCGCGAAGTCGCGCCCGTGTGGCTGTGGCTGAACGCCTGCGAAACGGGGGAAGGAGCAGAGCCAGCCGCCACGCCCACACCATCCAACGGCACATCGGAAGAAGAGCCCGCCCCCTCCCCTCTGGATGCGCACCGCCGCCGCGCTCGCAATGTCAAGCACCAGCCATCGCGCAACGCCATGCTTCTGGCCGCCAAGACGGACTCTCTGACGAGCTGGAGTGAACTGGTACGCCTGGATCGCGGCACGGACGACTCTGCGGATGACAACGCTTCGGCCGCAGCCAACGACATGGACACCTTGTCACTGGCCCGGTCGGAACAAACCACTGCATCTCGCGTACGCTTTGACCTGGATTTGCCCAGCGCCAGCGCGGACGATCTGCCCTTGGGGCCGGGGACCAAAACCCCAGAATGGGACTGGCGCCGCAACGAACTGCGGCCCGACTACTGCGCGCTGCAGTGCGTGGT
The DNA here is from genome assembly GCF_964021665.1 of uncultured Acidovorax sp. Taxonomy (NCBI): domain Bacteria; kingdom Pseudomonadati; phylum Pseudomonadota; class Betaproteobacteria; order Burkholderiales; family Comamonadaceae; genus Acidovorax; species uncultured Acidovorax sp. Next base: position 18,585 of record NZ_CAXIAK010000001.1, on the reverse strand, counting down.
GGCCCGCACCGGAGAACCCTATCGCCCCCCAGCGCATCTGCAAGCCACGGCACGCCGCGTGCGCCGACGTCTGGAGATATTGCAAGCAGCACCACGCTGGCATAAAGCCCAGGTCAGTGGAGACGAGATCGATATCGATGCATGGGTACGCTTCCAAAGCGAAGCCTGCGGCGGCAACATCCACAGCGACACGCCTCCGGTGTACGCCCATCGTCAACGAACGGAACGGAGCTTGGCGACCCTGCTGCTGGCGGATCTTTCGCTGTCCACGGACGCTTACGCAACGTCAAACGCCCGAGTGATCGACGTCATCCGCGAAGCTCTGTACGTTTTTGGCTCAGCACTGTCAGGCACGGGCGACGCTTTTGAGATTTTGGGGTTCAGCTCCGTGCGCAGACAGCATGTGCGCATCCAGCACATCAAGGGCTTCCATGAACCTTGGAGCGACGCGATACACACCCGCATTGGCGCCTTGAAACCCGGCTTCTACACCCGCATGGGCGCAGCGGTGCGCGATGCAACCCAACGGCTATCGGCCCGCCCTGAACGCCAGCGCCTGCTGCTGGTACTGACGGACGGCAAGCCCAACGACATTGATGTGTACGAAGGACGTTACGGCCTTGAAGACACCCGCCACGCCATTCAAGAAGCACGGGCCGCAGGGCTGATTCCGTTTTGCGTCACCATTGACCACGAAGCCCACCAGTACCTGCCCATGTTGTTTGGGGCACAAGGCTATGCGCTGGTGCACCGCCCTCAGGATCTGGTCAAACACCTCACGCAGGCCTGGACCACACTCACTAGATAACCAACGGTGGCACCGTAAAACGCTTTCAATGGCGTAGCCAAGAGGGTACCTTGAAGCGCACGATGGCCAGGTACGCGGATACATAGCTGATCACGAACAGGCAGCAAAAGCCCATCAACAGCCACGTGTTGTTCCAGAACAGCACCGCAGGCACCACGGTCAACAGCGTGAACCCCCAGAGGTACGGCGAGGTTCGGTTGTTGCGCATCAACACCCGGCGGGACTCGTCATCGTGAAAAATGCCTCGGACAATGCGGCGATAGATGAGTTGATGGAAGTGCAAAGCATCAGCCACGCCGGGAGATACGCCACGCACCGCCTTGCGGTAAATGGAAAAAATCGTTTCCCATACCGGGTAAATCAGCAGCAGCATGGGGAACCACGGTGACACCTCAGCGTTGCGCTGCACTAGGGAGATGCTGGCCAACGCAATCACCACACCCCAGATATAAGCGCCGCCGTCCCCCGCAAACAGCATGCCGCGTGGATAGTTCCATACCAGAAAGCCCGCTGTAGCCGCTGCAGTGGATACCAACAGCGCCGCCAGTGCCCGGTCTCCCACTTGTAGGGCCACGTGCGCCAAAGCCAAGCAGACAATAACAGCCACCATGCCGGCCAAGCCGTTGTAGCCATCGATAATATTGAAAGCATGCGGAAGACCTGCCACTGCCAATAGAACAATCACCAAGCCCAGCCAAGGCACCCACACCAAAATTACGTCAAGCCAAGGTAATCCGAGCCGTGGCAAGGTAAGTCCAAGCCCCCACACTGCAACAGAACTAGACAGAGCAGTTAGAAAAAGGCGATACCGAACTGCCAAGCGCTGAGTCATGTCTTCGGCAATCCCCCCCAGTGCAGCGGGTAGCAATATAGCCAGCCACCAGAAAATCAATGAAGAGCCTAGCTTCAGTGAGCCTGGGTCCCCCCACTCTGCCTGCACCCAACCCAGTAACCAGCTACTGCTCAGCCCAAGCAAAACCGCTAAGCCCCCCAAGCGAGGCACGTTACCCAGGTGAAAACGCTGAGGCATCCCAGCACCATAATTCAGTGCATGGGCGCGCGCCCAGCGCACCACAGCCGCAGCTGTGATCATTGAAACAAAGAAAGCGATCAGAGATATCCAGATCATTACGGTTAGATCCTATGCCGGCCATCAGGAATAGGCTGTAACAATCGGCTGGCCTTGTAAAAAACTGGAGAGCCCCACAGTCGAAGCAGACTAGCGACATGCCACCGAAAATGTTTCAAACTTTTGCGGCTATCTCTTTGCCCCGCGTGACACACCTTGACTTCCGCACGTTGTATCGTCAGGCCCGCCAAACGCACACGCAAAGATAAGTCCACATCTTCACAGTACATGAAATAACCTTCATCAAAGCCAGCGAGCTGCTCCCATACGTTACGACGGAGCACAAGACATGCTGCATTGACCCAATCTACCTGTTCCACACGTTTTGAAGCCGTATAACGCAGAAAAAGCGCCCATGGTGTGGGTATGGCCCTCTCGCAATCCTGGAGGACACCCGCCTCATCCACTTGCATTGGATAGGCAATACCCACCTCTTGCCTCCCTGCAGCGTCAATGAGCGTATCAAGCACACGCTCGCCTGGAAAAAACCGAATGTCTGGGTTCAACACACACAGAAATGACTCGCTGGATGCTGCCAACGCCCTGTTGTGGTTCGCACCAAATCCTCGTGGCTTTTTGTTATGTACCAATTCGACCTTAAATGGCCAACCAGTCAGTCGCGGCAAGGGCTCGGGGATGTTGAGTGTCACCACGACCCTAGTGATTGAACAATCTTGAACAGCGCACTGCGAAGCGAGATCTGACAGCAGATGCGCAATCATTCGGCCATGGCCATGGCTGACTATGGAAATAACGACATCGTTCTGAGGACGCGCCGCTTCAGAGGCCCGAGAGTCACAAATCATAGTCCGGCCTTGACATCAACAACAAACTTACAGGCGCCCAAGGACGCCCCTTCACTAGGAACCTTTGTGGATAAGACCAATCGCAGAGCCAATAGGGGAAAATATATGAACTTCGGCATTGAGTCCAAGGCAAACACTGGATCACAACGCGATGAGCCACAGACAACCGTCCATTGCCGCAGCCGCGCGGTCATCTTGATGCGGGGCTATTCTCCGGCCACTCCACATGATGCACTCATCAATCCTCACGCAAGAGCACTGGCCAATCCATGAGCCAGTGATCTTGAGCAAGGCCCAACAGCACCAACACCACGCACTTGCCAAGGCAAATGACGTCTATTACGTTCACGGCACACTCTTCAATTGATGCGGATGAGGGTTCATAGGTTAGCAGAAGCTGGAAAATGTGCACGCCAAACGATGATCAGCAGACAATCAAGCCCCACTCCACTACTAAGACCATCAAAACTGCTAGCGCCACAATATCAAAATGACTAAATTAAATCACAAAAACTGGTGCTCATTCATTTTGTTTTTTGCACTAACAATCAACATTAGTGCGCACGCACAAAATCAATCTGCTGCGCAGCCCCAAAAGTCCAACATCACGCTTCCCAGCGGGGCTTCAGCAAAAAAAGTTGATGAATTTTTATCCACATTGCGCCCACCCACCAATTTCAACACACTTGAAAGCGGCAACGATATATTGCTAGAATTTCCAGACATAGCAGCACCAGGGGCAATTCGCATAAAAGTTACAAGCACCATGCCAAATACTGATGGCATTTGGCTCCTCAGCCTCAGCCAACAACCCGAGGCGGGTAACAGCTTGCTTGCGTCAGTATCCCTTACACAAAATAGCCTCCCCGAAATAACACTGCTCTTAAATCTCATAAAAACCCAATCTATTCTATTGGTAGTTCGCTCCAATGGGAAATACTACGGGCTTCAACGAGAAATAAAAATCGGCACGCCGACAGGAGTGGCAAAAAAATGAATCCCCAGCCCCCACAAAAGCAACGGTTTATTGATTTTCTTCAAGCCAGAGGACTGGTTGACGAAAAAGGAGCACAACAATTACATAGCCTCACATACCAGAAACAAGAATCGGCTGCAGCAATTGCCAGCAGGACTGGAATGGTTGCTGAGCAGGCACTTACCGATGCTCTGGCCGCATATACCGGGTGGCCACTTGTCAGGTTTGAGGAGCTTTCAGCGCTCGAGCAAGACATATCAAAAACCGCTGAGTACCTACGCATTAAAACAAGCTGGCTTGAGTCCCAAAGAATCGTTACATGGACATCAGAAAAAGATATCCACTGCTGTACATGTGACATGCCTAGCAGAAGCACCAAAGAGCTCTTTCAAAGCAAATCAAGTGAATTGAGCAAAGAACTAATCTGGAGTATTGCAAGACCCACAGATATAGAAAATATTCTCTCGGCAGTTAAGGCGCATGGCAACAAAAACCTTAATTCCAACGGAGATCTTGCTCACTTGAGAGAATTGGCAGAGGAAGGCCCAATTGTTGAGCTAGTGAACAGCCTCCTCAGTCAAGCTGTCACGCGCAGAGCATCAGATATTCACATTGAGCCAGGAGAATATTATTTTGCTGCCAGAGTCAGAGTTGATGGAGTTATGCGGGAACTTCAAAAATTTAGCGATGAAAAATTTGATGCAACCATCTGCCGAATAAAAATACTTGCTCAGTTAGACATTTCCGAAAGGCGCCTGCCACAAGATGGAAGATTGACAGCCAGAATACACGGAGAAGTTTTTGATGTCCGAGTCTCTATATTGCCCGGCACAAACGGCGAGTCAGTTGTAATGCGCCTACTAAGACAAGACCGCCCCAACTATGACTTGGGCGATCTTGGCATGCTCCCCGATCACAGCATAAAATTTCAAAAATGGATTGAAACCCCTAATGGAATTATTCTTGTGACTGGCCCAACCGGCTCAGGAAAAACAACGACACTCTACACGGCCCTAGACCTAGGAAACGATGGTTTAAAAAAGATAATAACCATCGAAGACCCCGTTGAGTACAAATTGGTAGGAATTACACAACTCCAAGTCAATTCCGAAATTGGATATACGTTTGCCTCCGCACTAAGATCCATATTGAGACACGATCCTGACGTTATCTTGATCGGCGAGATTCGCGACCAAGAAACAGCTGCAATTGCTGTGCAATCAGCACTTACAGGGCACCTTGTATTTTCCACACTTCACACGAACAGTGCAGCTGGCGCAATCACTAGATTAAGCGACATGGGAGTTGAACGCTTCCTTCTCGCATCCAGTTTGAGAGGCATCATGGCACAACGACTGGTTAGGCGCATTTGCCCTCACTGCAGTCAACCGCACGATGACATAGATATCGCACAAAAAACTCTTTTAGAGGATACGCTCAACGAGTGGAATAGTCAAAAAATCAATCAACAAAATCCACTCAGCTTACATCCACGAAAGCCAATAGGCTGCGAATCCTGTCTCCATACTGGCTATCTGGGGCGAATTGCCGTGTACGAACTCTTCGATATCGACGACACAATAAGACAAGAGATTCTTGCAAAAACAAGTGAAACAGAAATTATTCAAAAACTAAGAAAAAAAGGCATTCGCTCAATGAACCAAGATGGCTTGCTGAAAGTGTGCAGCGGAATTACAACCATGCATGAAGTGATGTCTATTGGATAAGTTGAGCAATGCCACTATTTAAGTATCAAGCTCTTAGCACCGAAGGAAAGCAAAGCCGGGGAACTTTAGAAGCTCCAACAACAGATAATGCACTACAAGTTCTCTCAAAAAAAGGCTTGACTGTTTTCTCACTCGAGGCAATTACCTCCAATTCAGCAACAGGAGCTGCAAATTCTTCAAAAACTTCTTTCACCCCAAGCGGAAGCCAAGAGCAAAATCATAAAAATATCTCTCAAGAAGAGCTTTTAATTTGTGTTCAAGAATTATCAACACTGTTAAACGCGGGCATTCCACTAGCCGACGCATTACTCAACATTGCCCAAGGACACGAGACTCGTCCAATTGGAGCCTCCCTGCATGCGACTTATAAGAACCTCCGCTCTGGCTTGAGCCTAGCGTCTTCCCTGAAAGAAAGCGGGCTCAAATTACCAGCCTACGTTCACGAACTAGTTCGTGCCGGGGAAGAAACAGGGAAATTAGGAGCTTCGATTCAATCAGCATCGCAACAAATGGAAGCAGACGCATCCTTTCGCAGAGAGACACGGAACGCCCTAACCTATCCAATGGTGCTGATCGCTAGCGGCCTTCTGGCTACGCTTGTTGTTTTCATTTTTGTAGTGCCAAAATTTGCCAATATTCTCACCAACCCGAAAGCCGATATACCTATATTCTCTCGCTGGGTTTTGCAAAGCGGATTATGGCTGGTGAACAACAAAATTTTGGCGACCGTCAGCTTTGCCTTGGCAGCTGGTGGATTTTTTTTCATCATCTCCAAGCAAAAAGTAAGAGATCAAATATGGGAGATATCAAGCAATCTTCCCATCCTGGGAAAATGGATCAGCCATGTTGAACTTGCCCGCTGGGGAAGTATGTTTGCAGTACTCCTGGAGCATCATGTCCCGTTGCTAGAAGCACTGCGGCACTCTGAAAACTCTTTATCTGGCAAAAGCTGGAGACATAAAGCCGAGCTTATTTGTAGAGATGTTAAGGCGGGGCAATCTTTAGCGGGATCCATGCAGGCACACCACTTTTTGGATGCTGTAGGCCTTAATCTCATACGCGTCGGAGAACAATCGGGCAAGCTCGCGCACACCACGGCATCACTAGCACAGATGCATAGAACTTATGCGCAGCAAAGTATGAAACAGTTCCTCATTCTCTTGGAGCCTGTCACGATTCTTCTGGTATCTGTTCTGCTTGGCGGAATTATGATTAGCGTAATGCTAGCCATCACCAGCTTAACCAATGTAATTTAATCAAACACTGATATGTCACACCCTACACGCACTCCTACCACATCTAAAAATCTCGGATTTACCCTACTGGAGATGCTGGTAGTCATGGTAATTATTGGCCTTCTTGCCGGGTTGGTAGGCCCAAGAATTTTTGGAAAAGTCGACTCCAGCAAAGTACAGACGGCTCAAGTTCAAATCAAAATGATTGAGAGCGCACTTCAAATCATGCGCCTCGACATTGGAACATTACCAGAAGGCGAAACCGCTCTTCAGTGGCTCACAAAAGAACCCGAAGACACAAACGTCAAAGCAACCTGGAAAGGTCCCTATTTGGAAGGTCAAATTCCAGTTGACCCCTGGAATAACCCCTACAAAATAGTTACACCCGGCCCCAACGGGAAGGCCTTTGCCGTCATCTCACTCGGAGCAGATGGAAAACCAGACGGCGAGGGTTTGAATGCCGATATCATGGCAAAATAAAACGCGCAACCCTATCCTCAGAGGGTTTACTTTAATAGAAATGATGGCAGTCCTTGTACTGCTTGCACTTCTATCGGCAGTGGTTTTACCCAATTTCGAACGTTGGTTTAACAACACTGAAGAGCGGGCCAAAGCTGCAGAGTTGGCAACAATATTGCAAAAACTGTACGCACGCTCCGCTCTGATGGGTATCAACGTAGACATTGATAACAGTACGCTCAATCAAACACTTCCCGATGGAAAGCCTGCAATCGAATTGCCCACAGGATGGCGGCTAGCAGAGAACCAAGTTTTAAGGGTGAGAGCTTTTGGTTCATGTGAGCGAGGAGTTATCAAATTCGAATCATCGAAAAAAACAACAATCTCTCTTTTCATCAATTCAGAAAACTGCGAAATCTCAGTACAGGCAACCGAGCGCGCACCTTCATGAATGTTTTATCCACTTCAACCTTTTCAAAAAAAAATAAACAGAAAGGAATCAGTCTTCTTGAGGTACTAGCCGCGCTAGTCATACTTAGTATCGGAGCCTCGGTTGCATTCACCTGGCTAGACCAGAGCCTGATCGCGCTGAACAAAATTAAAACCGAAGAATCCTTCCTCATAGCACAGAACGAGGCCATGGATTATCTAAGATCAATAAATCCACAAGAGAGGCCTATTGATACTGTGGATATGAGGGGTTACAAAATTTCCTGGACTTCTTCACTCATCAAGGGCCCCTCAAGAACCATGACAGCACTCGGCAACCCCGCAAAGTACGAGGTGTCGTTGTATGAACTAGATGTTCAGTTAACTCGTGAATCAGAGAGCCAAAAATGGGGGCAATTCAAAATGCAGCTTGCAGGATATCGCCAAGTCAGTGGTGGCAGCACAAGCATCTTTGGCGCACCTGTGCAATGAAAAAGCCTCAATCCAAGCAAAAATCAAAGGGGCTCACTCTGATCGAGTTGCTAGTGACGGTAGTTATCTTAAGCTTTACTGTCGCGATTCTTTCCGGGGCTTTCAATCAGATTTCCCAAATACTCAGAATCAGCTCCGAGCAAAGCAATGGATTTCCTGCACGATGGTCTCAATCGAGGGCACTCTACGATTTAGTTGGGAACATGGTTATTGACCCGACGAGAGAAAAGGCATTCAAAGGCAGCCATGAAAGCATAGAAGCGGTGTCTTTAGCCGTGCCAGAAAACCAACCTGGAATAGCACATCCATTCAAGCTGGTCCTCAAGCCATCCAAAGATTCCGAGCAGTTCAGCGATTTATTACTTGTCCCCCCAACCCCCCTGGGAAACGAGCAAATACAGCCCCTTAGATTGGCACGTTTTGAGGGTCGAGTGGAGTTCCGCTTTGTAGATCACCTTGCAGCAGAACACACTCACTGGCCACCAGACGGCACAAACAGCCTCCGTCCTATGCCATCTGCTGTAGCCGTGAAATCGACAGACGGGCGGCGCAATTTAATGCGAATGGCTGCGTATGAAGGCCCCCTCAGTCCAGCCAACCGATCTCTTACCCAAGCATTCGGATTGGAATCACAGTGACCAAGAGCCTCCCCAAAAAAAATACATCGCATGGGTTTGCCCTTGCCGCTGTATTGTGGCTAATGGCTGGACTTTCCATAGTCGTTGCCTTGATAGCAGATACAACGCAAGCGTCTGCGGAGAGAGTGGCACAATTGAGAGAGCGTACCGATTTTTTCCAAAGCGCGCTTTCTGCGCGGGCCAATGCACAGTACTGGCTATCAGCCAGCAGGCTAAGGTCTTCTGATTTTTTTGACGGAGCTTATTCAGTCAGGGCAGATAACACTCCATACAAAATCGACACCAAAACTATAATCTCGCTACAAGACAACGGAGGACTTATCAACCTCAATCGCGTCAATAGAGATATATTAAGTAACTTTCTAACAGGGTGCGGGGTGCCTGCTGAAACAACACCTTATCTCATTGATGCCCTCTTAGATTATGTAGACACTGACAATCTACAGCGCCTCAACGGCGCAGAGCAAGATATTTACTCTGCAAAACGGCTGCCCCTTCCACGTAATAGCCCGCTTCTCTCGGAAGATGAAATATGGAATGTCTATGGCTGGAGTCAGTATCGTCGGCTACTTGAGCAAAACTCTTGTGACAAAAGCTGGACGATATATGGAGAATCGTCGATGTTCGGTAGCAATCTTAATCTGGCAACGGCGCCTGCTCCGGTACTCAAGGCAGCCGGTTTAAATGAAGAAATGGTCCGTGACATCGTCACGCAGAGAGCAGATACCGAGAACTTGGCCGCACGAGTGTCAAATGCCAACGAGCTTCTAGGAACGAGCGGACCTTTTGGTGCATCTGCACAGGTCCAAAACATACTCAAAGTGACGCACAGACACGTGCGAGGTCCATGGATATTGAGATACACATTGGCTCTCAGCGCAGACGGAGAAGATCGGCCATGGAGCGTGCTCAATCCAGTCTTCAGCGCAGAACTACAGCCGGTTGATAAAATTCAGCCCCTCTCTTGGCCACTACAGCCAGTCAACCAACAGCCAAGCGATGCTTCACGAAGTCTACCTTTTTAATCCCGACGGCCCTGATCTGCTACTTGGCAGGCAAGCGCCGCGCTGGCTCCCAGCCACGCTGCAAAGCGTGCACATGGTAGTTCCAAGGAAGCTGTGCGTTTATCACAGAATCAGCTGCAAGGGTATTCCACGCCTCAAACTGTCCAACTTTGCGAGGCTTCAAGCCCAAGCACTTAGCCCGTTCACCCAGCATGGCATTTGTGCCATCAAGCAAGGGACATGGCTTCATCTTTGGACATGGGATGCAGAGTTGGAGCGCGTTTTTCAAGAAAAGCACCCCGAAAAACAGCTTACGAACACATTTGCCCACAGTATCTACAGTGGCAACGTCTCGCACCTAGCCTGGCTCAGGCAATCTGCATCTGGTGGGGTAGAGGCGCAACTGCGCCAGGGTTCCCATTTGATCCACACTCTGTGGTTTGCAGAAGTGCCAACTCCCGAGATCTGGGAGAACTTGTTGGCAGAGTCTCCCGAGCTTGCAACTTATGGCTGGCCTCCAACGTTGGCCTCCACACCTACCACCAGCGAATACAGTCCAACGCGTTGGGCGAGCAACCTGACCCCTCCCGCGCACAAAGCCCCCGGTGTGGCCCTTGCCAAAGCCGTTCCAGTATTGCTCACAGCCTCTAGCGCCGTGTTAGCAGGCTGGGGCAGCTTTCATTATTTCCAGAAGGAATCCCAGCAGGCTGCTATACAAACAGGCATCGAGTCCCAAGATCGGATGCTGGCGGAACTCGAGCCTTTGCGCCTGGCCAAACAAAACGCAATGCAGACACTGCGTTGGATTGATGCTGCGCAACAGCTCTCACCTCCTCTGACCACTCACGGCATCTTGGCAGAGTTGGCGGAAATACTTGCCCCCCAAGGTCTGGTAGTGAGGGAGTTGGAACTGTCCCCCGCCACTTTACAAATGACTGTGGTATCCACTACCGGTAACGCACCCCGCCTCACGTACATCATCTCCAGCATCGAATCGCACCCATGGTTTTATGATGTGCGTTTTGTGGATGTCGTCGGCGGTAACGGGTTCAAATTCGCGCTGCGCCTGGATGCCAAGGCGTCGCTGTTAACAGACAAGACAGAAAGAGATGCGCAATGACAGCCTCTATGCGTAATCTTTTGTGGATCGCCGCGCTCATTGGTTTTTGGTCAGTTGCACTAGACTGGAGAGACGCATCTGAGAAGCTTCGGCCCGAAAGGGAGCGACTGGAGCAGCTGAAATCTCGCGAACAAAGTGCCATGACATCTGTGAACTGGCAGCGGGTTGCGGAGGAGGCTCTTATTGCGCAGATCACCTGGCTGGACAGGTTACCGGAAGTTACCCGGCCAGGTGTATTTCGCGCAGAGGCCATGGAAAGCCTTGCTGACTTGTGTCAGCAAGTTGAAGCGCCATGTCAAGTCGCGGCGATGGGGGAAACCGCTACCGCGACCAGTGGCAACACAAGCCCGGCACAGCCCACACCAGCGATTCGCGGCGGGGGTGGGTTGAGCACACCGCAGGATGCAAAAGATGTACCCGGCTTGGTCACGACCAGCGTAAAAATTTCCACCAACTTAGGTCCCCGGCTCATGCCACTACTTACTGCGCTGGAAGAAGGCTCAGCTCTCCGAAGAGTTGATCGCCTTACCGTTCGCAGTGGTCGCGCCGAGATACTCGTCAAGGTTTACGGAATCGATGCGGGAGTCTCACAGGCTCTGCGGCAAGCAGCCCAGCGCAGAGTTTCAGACACACCAGCAGCACGATAGAGCATGATGAAACTCACAGGAAATTCTGTCATCGCTGCGGCCTTGGTAGGGATAGCCATCGTCTTAGGATATTGGCTAGGGTCTGCTGCACCTTCGGTTTCAGCAGATGCAGTTGTGGCAAAACAGGGCTCTGACGGTACTGAAAATAAGGGGCCCCAAATACCCTTGCCACGCGCCATCCGAAGCATGAGCCCACCGCTATCGCAGCAAGATGTCGCGGCTGCCGCTGCCAGGGGAGCATCACAGCAGCAGGGCTCCAGCTCCCCAGAGGTCGTACCCGGTGGTCCTCCCCCTGCCAGTGCGATCGAGCGGTTGTGGGAGACGAACGCCAACCAAGGGTGGAAAGTCAGAGCTACGCCGCTGACACGGCCGAATTGGTACATCACCGGCGTTGTCCAAAGAGGCGACAAAACGCAGGTTATCGTTCAATTCGATGGAGAAAAACAACCCAGATTCCTTAAAATTGGCGATACCTTGCCTGGAGGGGGGAAGCTTGCCTGGGTACGAGACAATGCCATTGGTGTTGTCACACCTGACAAAAAAATCGTAGGGGTGTCCGTGCGGCAAGATTAACAAAAGCCGTCACACAGAGAGACCAAAGCGGTGTGAAACCGCGTTCTTCCCACACGCCAGCGGCATCGCCCGCTGAACAGCATGGGCTGCATTGGCGGCTCGTACAGCCGATTTTAGTGTTCACCAAGATGATTCAAAACCCCTCCCTCCACGTCGTAGCTCTGGCCTGCCTTACCTTGGTAGGTTGTGGCACTAAGCCACCATCGGTACCTGCACCCATTGTGTTTGACCGTAGCAGCGAAAACCGTACGTCTGGAGTACTTGGAGCACAAGCACCCAGCGTACCAAAGCAGACACAAATCACAACGGGACCACAAATACCAGCCCCGATTGCAGGCAACCTGCGACCCGCCCCCCCAAAAACCAAAGCCAGTGAAGAGGGGGGCGATCTCACTGTGTCTATTGAGCAGATGAGCATCCCTGCCTTCATTCAGGCCATTTACGGGGGCATCCTGCAAGTGAATTACTCCATGGATGCGACGGTAGCCAGCCGCACAGACCTGATCACATTCCGCACACCCAAGCCAATGACAGCCGCTCGGCTGACAGACGTATCCGCCGAACTGCTCAAAAGTTACGGAATAGCGGTCCAGGACTTCGGCGGTGTGCTGCGCATCGTGCCATCGACATCCACGGCCAGCACGTTGCCTCTGGTACGGCGCGGACGCGCGCAATCCAGCGTCCCCCTGCCACTGCGCCCTGTTTTCCACTACGTTGAAACAGAAGCAGTCAAGCCGCAGGTGTTTTTGCCTACCCTGAAGAACGTCCTGGGCGACAAGGTCAAGCTGGATGCAGACAACAACGGTGGCCTCCTGGTGAGCGGCCAACCCGATGACGTACAGGTTGCCCTGGAATTGATCCAGGTGTTTGACCAGCCAGGGCTTCGTGGGCAAAACAGCGCCCGCGTGGTGCCACGTTTTTGGGGTGCTGACGAGTTTGTGCGACGCCTTGCTGAAGTGCTGAAGGCGGAAGGCTATAACGTATCAACGCAAGCGGGCGCGGGAGGAGACCCCATCACACTGATCTCGCTCCCTCCTATCAACAGCGTTTTGGTGTTCTCCACCTCTCAACAGGTGATGAACCATGCCCTGGAATGGGTCAAAGAGCTCGATCAAATCAACGCAGTGCAGGCTGGCAGCGCATTTTTCACGTACCCCGTGCGCAATGCTGACGCGCAGGAATTGGCTAAAGCGCTTAATGACTTGATCGGCGGTGGTGGTGCAAGCACCGCCGCTTCTGCCACAACCACAGGCACGGCATCTGCAGCGCCAGCAGTTGCTAGCACGGCAGGCAGACAACGAAGAGTTGTGGTGAACAACGCCACCAACTCCTTGATTTTCCAAGGCGGCAGTCAAGAAGATTACCGGCAATGGTTATCGTTGCTTTCCGAGCTGGACCGCCCCGTCAAATCTGCGCTGATTGACGTACTGGTGGCCGAAGTCGCACTTGGGGACGACAACAGCCTGGGCTTTACCTGGCAGCTTGAGCAACTAGGCTCAGGGGCCAGGGCTGTCAGGCTGTCAGGCACTACGTACAACGCAACAGCCAGCTCCACAGGGTTGAACATTACCGCTGCACTGGGTGGTAACCCATTGAGGCAGCTCGCAATCTCCGCCCTTGCCAGCAACAGCGACTCCAGGGTGATATCCAACCCCAAGATCATGACCCGCAATGGTGAGGCGGCCAGCATCAACGTCGGTCAAGAGGTGCCTACCGTTACCAGCCAAGGCGTAACCACCAACAACAACACCAACAATAACAACACCACAAACGTGGTGCCCCAAACCATTCAGTACCGCAACACCGGTGTTTTATTGCGCGTGCGTCCCGTTATTCACGCAGGCGATCGCATCGACCTTGAAGTCAGCCAAGAAGTCAGCAGCGCAGAGCCAACAACTACAGGCGTAACGACCTCGCCCACCATTCGCAAGCGCTCCGTCGAAACCAAACTGAGCCTGCGCGATGGTGCCACCGTCATGCTGGGCGGGCTGATTTCAGAGACTGCCACAGACAGCGATAGCGGTGTACCTGGCCTCAAAGACATTCCGGGGGTTGGTAATCTCTTCAAGCGTTCGACCCAAACACGCAGCAGAACCGAATTGGTCATTCTCATTACGCCATATATTCTCAATGACGCCGCTGAGGCAGAAAATGCAACCGATGCGTATCAGGCCACTCTGGGCGCTTGGGCGCAAAGCGTTCGTGAACGAGTCAAGGCCAGCCGAGAAGCGCACAAGCTCAATACATCTCTTCAGCCTGCGCAGGGCAGTTCAGCGCCAGCCCCTGGCTCCATGACTGGTGACAACACCGCGCCGAAGACGACACCGCCAACTGCCCCCCCCTTGGATGGAACACCAGGCGCCACAGAGATGCAACTGAAACAGCCCGAACAGCCGAGCCCAATGAACAGCACAACCAGTGTTACGCCCAGCGCGGCGGCTCAACCGGCACCAGCATCAACACGTGAGCGCATGATCAATCTGAGTGATCGAAATGCTACCGTGCTCAGCCCGGTTGACAGTGGAGCACCAGCAGCCAATGGCAGTGGCTCACCCACTCATGGATCAGCTACCCAGCAGAGCAGTGGCGCGCCAGCCACTCCCACAGGCAAAGCAGCGCCTTCGACGATCAATGGAGTCAACGTTCCTGCGGGCGCCACCTTGGTAGAAGATCCGGATTTGCTTCGCGAAATTCTCGACGCCACAAAAAAGCGTTGACAGGCGCAGCGCCCAGGTAACGCTTGTGCTGAGATATTGGGCCGCACTTGATGGCTTGCGCGGGTTGGCCGTGCTGGCGGTAATGCTGTTTCACGCTCACGTCCCCTTTTCAAGGGGAGGTTTCTTAGGGGTGGACGTCTTTTTTGTACTAAGCGGGTTCCTCATAACGAGCCAGTTGCTGCGAGAGATAGAACAGCATGGCAAAGTTAGTTGGCCCAGCTTTTTCAAAAGACGACTGGTGCGATTGCAGCCCGCATTAATGCTACTTCTTCTTGCATATGCAATTGCTTGGGCGTCAGGTCTCATACCCACTTCTGGAGTTACCACAGCCCGGGATATTGTTACGGTGCTATTGGCTTGGGCACATTGGGCTCGAGCGTTTGACTGGCACCCCCCAGACTACTTAGGGCATACGTGGTCCTTGGGTATTGAAGAGCAGTTTTATTTGTTATGGGCTGCACTATTTGCAGCAGCAGGCGTCAAACTTACCAGGCCATGGAGGCTCGCCCTGCTGTCAATGATTGGTGCACTTGTCAGCACGGGTTGGATGCATTGGCTACAGGCTAATGACGCTTCACCTGCTCGACTTTATAACGGCTTGGATACAAGAGCCATGGGGCTTTTGTGGGGGTGCGCGCTAGCAGCCTTTCTGCATGCCCTGCGCCCAGGGTTGCTGAAGCCCATAGGTCACAATCCGGTAAACACTGAGACAAGACGCGTGGGATCGCGCTACATACGCTTGATAGCAAACAACGCAGCATGGATATGCTTGGGTCTGCTGGTAGTAGCCATAGTGGTCGCTGATTGGCGCGCCCCTTTCATGTTTAAGTGGGGCTATTCAAGCATTGCAATCCTGACCTGCATTTTATTGGCGGCGCTTGTTGTTACACCTGATAGTACTTGCAGTCATTTCCTTGGCTTCGCGCCATTGGCAAGCCTTGGGAAAATTTCGTACGGCTTGTATCTGTGGCATTACCCTATGCTGCGTATTTTTGAAACGCAGGCCCCAGTGCTTGGCCTAGAACAACCTACAGCTCTGACCATAGCCCTGTTTTTATCTGTACTGGCGGCATTTGCAAGCTATTTTTGGCTTGAGTTACCCTTAAAACGGAAGCTGCTCGGCAAGAAGGCCAACCCTTCGGTGCCCATGCCGCAGCAGCCTTAAAGTGAAGCCTCAGAGAGACGAAAATCTTTCAAAGCAAAAATCTTGGCATGGCGGGTCTAACTCATGGCTCCCATTTGGTTCACAGTCGTAGGGGAAACAAACGGGCTGTGGAACTCTCTATCACCCCGAGCAGCTTGGTGATCTTGATCACACAGGGTTTGTGTCTGGAAGGCATCAGCAATCGCAAGCCCTGAGTTGCTTGAGGGCATGGAGACTGATCGCCCCATTACAGAGCAGGCACTCGTTCATACCCACGAGCGGGACATCAGACCAATGATCTCGCGTGTGACACGCCAGTAGATCATCCGGGGACAGCAGAAGGGCGCGGCCTCAGATGACGCCATCACGCATAAACAGCCGCAGCAGCGAGCACAAAACGCAGGGCCTTGAGGGGCCTGCTGGCCGCCTCTTTGCCAGCAGCAATCACCGCACGAGTCCACAGCAATGGTGGCCGGGTTGTTCTTGTGTGAATAGCAATAGACTCCCCAAGGGGAGCTTGTCAGGGCACTAGCGCCCCTTGCGAAAGGGCTCTCGATTTTTTCAATGGCAGAAGCGTTTCAAGCCTCTGCCATCGCACGTAAAGCGAGACTGCGCTACCGACCGCCAGAAAGTGAGCAAAACACAACCCTGCTTTTCAGTGTGTCCGTTTTTGATCTGCAAAAACAAAAAAGGGAGCCGAAGCTCCCTTTCAAATAAGCTGATGAGGCTTATTACTTGCTCAGACCATTGATAGCGTCTTGAGAAATTGGCTGTGCATCGTTTTGACTTGCGGGCACTGCATCACGTGTGTTCTCGAAGTCCACGCCTTGGGCGTTGGAGGTATCGATCACAGTGCCGCCAACCACCATGTAACTCTGCACGCGCAGTGTAGAACCGGTGTTAGACACAATACGCAGACGGTCGCTGATGCCAGCCTTCGTGCCGCCAATCACAGCATTTCCACCTCGAGCGGCGTAACCCACGGCAGCAGCGCCGAATGGGTTAGTAGCGGCTGCTGCGTTGATCAGCTTAGCTTCCACGTCCTTGTTGGACATGTTCATCACTTCACGTGGCTTCAGGCTGCCCAGCTGACCCCATGCGCCGTAGGTGCCGTCAGCATAGATCATCTGGCCGTACACGTCCGCTGTTGTGGTTTCGCTGTTGTTGATCACACGAATCGTGGTAGCAGGGCCGGTAGCACCGAAGGTGGCGTACGAAGCGTAGTTACGCACGTCGATCTTGATACCGCCACCGATACCGGAGAAGGTGCCAGCGCAAGAGTTATTCTGCTCAGCAAAACCTTCGCCAGGCGCTGCCTTTGTGATGGTTGCGTTACCAACAACGCTAGAAGTTTGCGGAATGGCGTTAGCGCCATCAAATTCAGCGAACAAGTAAGCACCATTGGCAAGCAAAACAGCGCCAGCTTCGGTCTCAGCATTCACAGTAGCTTGCGTACGCGCTGCGTTGAGGGTGACAGTAACGTCAGTAGCAGAGAACACACTACCTGCACCGTCCGTAGCGAAGATCTTGCTGTTAGCAGGCCATGCTACGGGCAAATCCAACGTCACGGCAAACTTAGCGAACTCAATTTCACCGATGTTCTTAGCAGCCGTGGTCCGCTTCTTGAAATCATCAATGTTGAATGCTGTAGTGGCTGGAGTATTGGCTTCGCTGTAAACATTAGCGTAGTTAGTATCCAAACCTGAAGCGCGACGAGTCAGCTTCATGAAGCCCATGTAGTACTGCGATGCATTGGCACCCAGTGTGAGACCCGGAGCAGTAATAGCAGTGGTGGTGCCGTTCAGGAACTGGCCTGTCCAATTCTGACCCAGCAACTTCTTGTTCATGCTGGCTGCATCAGTTTGAGCGACCTTAGAAGAAGGCACAAAGTCGAACTTCAAATTCTGCGTGAAGTTCAACAGACGAGCGTCGTTGGTGGAACCAGCACGCTGGTGTTCGGAGTCAGGCGAGGGTTCTGTCAACACATTCACGCCACCGGTGTGGTTGGTGAAGTGCTTGAAGTTGATGTTCAAGCTTGCATCTGGAGCCACGCAAGCGGTAGCACCCGCCACGTCGAACAGGTTGGTCACGCCAACGTTGTTAGTACCCAACGTGCCGTCAGTGTTGACGGAGAAAATGGGCGTCTTCAGCAGGTTGGCAGCAGCGCCAGCGCCGGCAGGGATAGTGACGTTGAAGACCAATGTCTTTGCGTCACCAGTCAGAAACGCGCTGACAACTGAACCAGTTGGCAGTGCCGTTTGGTTGGCGTTGGTGCCGTCACTGTAAGCGACCTTCAGCAAAGTCGTAGCAGACACGTCCACTGCTGTGTTCACAGCGGTGAAGCGTTGTCCCGCGCCGACAGCCCAAGTACCCTTGGCCAAGGTGTATTGCAATTGCAGGCGCTGTTCGTTGGTACGGGCGTCGATGTCGCCAGCGAACGAGTAGCTCTTGGAAGGAGCGCGCACCACTTGTGCGTTGGAGTAGATAACTTCAGTAGCCAGGGTAGCGGACGAAGAATCGATCTGACCTGCGTTGGCCGAGCCGGCTGCAACGGCCAGGACGCTGGCGATTGCAAAAGCGACTTTGGTAAGTTTCATGAAAAAACCTCGTTAAAAAGTAAGAACTATATATGGACGCCCCGAATAAGCCAAGCCCTCACTCACTGCTGCCAAGAAGGTAAA